>CAMDPA010000454.1 GCA_945903565.1 Devosia equisanguinis
CTGCGCAAGGGCGCGGCCCGCACCGTGAAGGCGCTGATGAAGCTGATCGGCCGCCTCATCAAGACGTTTGCACCCGACGAGTGCGCGAACTACTTTCGCCACGCCGGATACGGGTAGCGACCCAGATCAGGTGGAAAATGCTCTAGGAAACATGTACTGAAGCCCAGCCCGATGAGTGTCATCGGTCGGCGTCCCGTTTCGACGTGATGCAGAACGACACGGCTCATGACACGCAATGTGCCACGATACGTCTAAACGAATGTTAACTTCCCGATGCTTATAATGGACAGCATGTACACGACTTCTGAGATCGATTTGCCGGACGACGCACGCGCACTGCTTGCGACCTATGAAGCCGCCGCTCGACCAAACCCGAGTGTGTTTGGCAGAATGATGGGGCTACTGCCCCGACCAGGTCGCGCCTTCATCGCAGCGCGGGCCAGTTCGGCACGAGCGGTCATTGACCGTGGACGCTGCATCGAGGTGCGCGTCAGACACGATGAGCCACCGCTCTGCATGAGCCACGAGCACGGCGTGATTCTGCTGATTGCGATCGATGATAGCCACTCTTTGCTGCTGGACGTAAGTTCCGTTGGCGACGATACCCGATGGGACTTGCAGCAGGCTGGCACGTTAATGTGCCGCGACTGGCGTTGGCTTCGCCTCGGCGACAATCTCGGCGCGTCGTGCTTTGTTGCAGATGGGCCGGCTGTCGAGGCACTGGATCTGGGTGATCTGCATGGCACGAAACTCGAGGAGCACCTTCTGGCGGATGATGGCTGGCCCGGCGATGATGCGATCCTCAGCCTTTCGCGCGTCGATGCGATCGAACTCGCCAAGCAAACGGCCTGATACCGGCGAGCCAAAGGTTTGACTTGGAGCCACACCAGTCACACTTGTCGCGGCTCCCACGTTGGGCACGGGATCAGACCCGGGGCAATCGCAAATGACGTTTGCTCGTAGGTCGGTGCTGAGCGCCTTTTGCGCGAAGCCCGACATGTGCCCGACTTGAGATCGCAACGTCGGGCTTCGACCGGCGAAAGTGCCGGCCTCAGCCCGACCTACGCGTCGTATGCGATAGCCGGAGGTCTGCCCCCGGACGCGCACGCTGCCGCCGCTCACCATTGCGTGATCGCTAAGCCGCGCCGCGCGGACGCCTATTCCCGGCACGCGCGAGAGCGGCTACCTTGCGGCCATCCAATCATGAGGTGGAGGCTTCCATGCGCCGTCTGAATGTAATCGCTGCCGCGGCGACCGTTGCCGTGTCGATCGTCGCCGCATTGGCGATCCCTGCGTGGGCGCAGGCACCGGCTGCGGGTGTCACGGCATACGAAGGAGCACGGCTGATCGTGGGTGATGGGCGCGCGCCGATCGAGGGGGCGACGCTGGTCGTGGACGGCGCGAAGATCGTGCAGGCCGGGCGGGCGGCAGATGTTTCAGTGCCCGCGGGCGCCAGGCGCGTGAGTCTCGCCGGCAAGACGATCATGCCGATGCTGATCGACACGCACGTTCATCTCAGCACGACACGCGAAGGCCTCACGCGCGATCTCAAGCGGCGCGCGTATTTCGGCGTCAGTGCCGCGCTGAGCATGGGCACGGACAAGTATGAATTGCTCGACGTTCGCAACGAGACGATTCCCGGCGCCGCGCGGTTCCTGAGTGCAGGCCGCGGCATCACGATGCCGGAGCCCGGCCGCATCACCGCGCCGTATTGGATCACCTCAGAAGCCGAAGGCCGCAAGGTCGTGGAGGAGCTGGTCGCGAACAAGGTCGACATTGTCAAGATCTGGGTCGACAACCGCGGCGGCAAATACAAGAAGCTGACGCCCGAGATCTACGGCGCGATCATCGACGAGTCGCACAAGCGCGGCCTGCGCGTCGCCGCCCACATCTTTGACCTGGAGGATGGCAAGGGCCTCATTCGCGCCAGCGTCGACGCCTTGGCGCATGGCGTGCGCGACCGCGATATCGACGATGAGATGGTCGCGATGTTCAAGCAGCGGCCCAACCTGATCCTCACGCCGAACCTGCCCGATCGCGGCGTGAAGGTGGATATGAGCTGGTTGAAGGCTAGCCTGCCCGCCGAGGAATTCACCAAGCTCGAAGCCGCCAACGTCGACCGCCCGCAAGAGCAGGCGTTCTTCGGCATCCAGGCCCGCAATCTCGCCAAGCTGAATGCCGCGGGCGCACGTATTACGCTCGGCACCGACGGCAACCGCGCATGGGGCCCGCACGTCGAGATGGAGGACATGGTGGTGTCGGGCATGACGCCGATGCAGGTGATCGTAGCTGCAACCAAGAACTCCGCCGAGTTCCTGCGCCTGACCGACGCCGGCACCTTGGAAGCCGGCAAGAGCGCCGACTTCATCGTGCTCGACGCCAATCCCCTCGACGACATCACCAATACCCGGCGGATTTCGGCGGTTTATTTGAAGGGCGCGACGGTGGATCGCGCGCAGCCGGTGAAGTGAGCGGAACGTCGTAGGGTGCAATAGCGTCCAAGCGAAGCTTGGCTCCGCCAAGACGGGTATGCACCGTTGCAATGTCGCCGGCGGAATACGGCCCAAAGGCCTATTACGCCCTACGCCGCAGCACTTTCCCGGCCACCACTGGTGAGCTTGAGAAACGCCGCCTCGATCGTCGGTGCATCCTGGCTCGCCATCAGCTCCGCCGGGCTCGCATTCGCCAGCACCTTCCCCTTGTGCAGCACCACGATGCGGTCGGCATCCGCGACCTCCTCGCACAGGTGCGTCGCCCACAGCACCGCCACGCCTTGCGATGAACGCAACCCCTGCACCGTCGCGATCAGGCTGGCGCGGCTGGCGGGATCGAGGCCGACGGTCGGCTCGTCCATCAGCAGCACGCGCGGCCGATGCAAGAGCGCGCGGGCGACCTCAACTCGCCGCCGGTTGCCGCCGCTCAGCGTTTCGACCCGCTTGTCGGCGTCGCCGGTCAGCCCGACCCGCTCCAACTCCTCGCCGATGCGCCGCTTCGCCTCCGCCGAGGGAATGCCATGCAGCCCGGCGTGGAACATCAGGTTGCCGCGTACCGTGAGTTCGAGATCGAGCGTCATCTGCTGGAACACGATGCCGAGACCCGCCAGGGCCGGGAGCGGATCGCGCGACATGTCGTGGCCCATTACTTCGATGCGGCCTCGGTCGGGCGTGAACAAGCCGGACAGCAGTTGGAACAGAGTCGACTTGCCGGCACCGTTCGGTCCAAGCAGCGCTACAAGCTCGCCTGCTGCTACGTCGAAACTGACGTCGTCTACCGCCTTCACGGGGCCATAGGAGCGTATAACACCATGTAGAGCGAGGGCCTTGACCATGTCGAATTTCTCGCCGTTGTCGCGCATTTGCTCACCGCTCGTGTTTGGCCGTGTAGCGGCAATACTCGCGCGCCTGGCAGCGCCCCATCAACTCAAATCGGCCGCTTCGCACATCCGCGAGTTGCGAACATGGAATCGCACACCCGCCACCGAAACGAATTGCGAATCGCCGCGCAAAAGGTGAATCGTATCAATCATCTGAGTTGCATCAAAAAGGCCCTGTACAGGTAAGAACATTAGTGGTACATATCGTGAAGATTGCTACCATTAAGCTCATGCCATAGGGTGGAATATGCAACGACCAGACCTGCGTGTGATCGAGGGCGAAGATAAGATGGACAAGCATAAGGCGTTGGACGCCGCGCTGGCCCACATTGAAAAGCATTTCGGCAAGGGCTCGATCATGCGCCTGGGCGCGCATGACAAGTCGATCGACGTGGAGGCGGTTTCGACCGGCTCGCTCGGCCTCGACATCGCGCTCGGCATCGGCGGCCTGCCGAAGGGCCGGGTGGTCGAAATCTACGGCCCGGAATCATCGGGCAAGACGACTCTGACACTGCACGTGATCGCCGAGGCGCAAAAGCGCGGCGGCATCTGCGCCTTCGTCGACGCCGAGCACGCGCTCGATCCGGTCTACGCCCGGAAACTGGGCGTCAAGGTCGAGGATCTCCTTATCTCGCAGCCCGATACGGGCGAGCAGGCGCTGGAGATCGCCGACACGTTGGTGCGCTCCGGCGCCGTGGAAGTGCTGGTGATCGACTCGGTGGCGGCTCTGACGCCCAAGGCCGAGATCGAAGGCGAGATGGGCGACAGCCTTCCCGGCCTGCAGGCCCGCTTGATGAGCCAGGCGCTGCGCAAGCTGACCGCCTCGATCTCCAAGTCAGGCACCATGGTGATCTTCATCAACCA
>CAMDPA010000455.1 GCA_945903565.1 Devosia equisanguinis
CGCGACGCATCGGGATCTGCGCACCCAGATCCAGCAGGGGCTGTTCCGAGAGGACCTCTACTACCGGCTCAACGTCGTGCCGATGCGCTTGCCGGCACTGCGTGAACGGCTCGAGGATATCGGTGATCTCGTACGCCACTTCCTGCGCCAGACCGCGCGCGAAGGGCTCGGCAGCAAGTCCATCGATCAGCCCGCGATCGAACGGCTGAAGCGGCATTCATGGCCGGGCAATGTGCGCGAGCTGGAAAATCTCGTCCGGCGGCTGGCCGCGCTCTATACCCAGGACACGATCGGTGTCGACATCGTTGATGGGGAACTCAGCGATGCCGCGCCGCCGCGACTTGATGACTCCGAGAATGAGGCAAAGTCACTGTCGGAGATGATCGAGCGGTATCTGGCGACGTACTTCGGAGGGTTTGGCAGGGAGTTGCCGCCGCCGGGGCTGTATGACCGGATCATCCGTCAGGTCGAGGCCCCGCTGCTGACGGCGGCGCTGGCAGCCACGCGGGGCAACCAGATCAAGGCAGCCGAGTTGCTGGGCGTCAATCGCAACACGTTGCGGACCCGAATTCGCGATCTCGACCTGAAAGTAGTGCGCACACCGAGTTCTTGAGCGATGTCGTCACACGGGCAGCTTGACGCGCTCGTTGTGGCCCGGTAATCACCAGATCTTGTCGTGCAAATGACACACAGCGCGGCATTACGTGTTCTTAATCGACCTTTTTCGGTCACAGTGTTGCGTCAAGAGAACGTTGTTCGCCGCTTCAGGCAGACAATCCGCCGGTTTTGCTGCGCTTGCTCTGGGTCCTATGTGAACTTTGCGATGCCCTTGCGAGCCGTGAAATAGACGACGCACAGGAGCAGCACCGCATGGCGGCCGCTGATCAGGAGCCCAACGTGCCGAGCGTCCAGGTCTCAGGCCTGCCGACGCCGCATGCACGTAACCGGGCGTTCTGGATCGGCCTGGTCGTCATGGTGCTGTCGCTGATCTCGGGCCTGGCGACCTATCTGATCCTGACGAATTTGACCCCGATCGTCCCGACCGGGGAGGTCGTGCTGATCGTCGTGCTCGTCAACGCAGTCATGATCCTGGCGATGCTGAGCGTGATCGGCTGGCAGATGCTGGGCATGTGGCGGGCGTGGCGCAACAAGGTCGCCGGCAGCCGCCTGCATATCCGGATCGTGGCGCTGTTCAGCATCATCGCCGCCCTGCCGGCCATCCTGTTGGCGATCGCAGCGACGACATCGTTCGCCCGTGGCCTCGACTCCTGGTTTTCGAGCCGGCCGCGCCAGATCATTCAGAATTCCGTCCAGGTCGCCAATGCCTACCTGCAGGAGCACGGCCAGACGATCCGCAACGACCTCGTCAACATGGCCAAGGATCTCGAAAACGCGCCATCGACGGTGCGCACGGATGCCCGCCGGTTGCACGCGTTCCTGATCGGGCAGGCCGGGCTGCGCGATCTATCGGTCGTCAACATCGTCGACGGGAACGGCGACATTGCGATCAAGGGTGTCGAGGCGGATACGATCCGGTTCGACCGGCCACCTGCCGCAGCACTTCAGCAGGCGATGGACGGCCAGGTGCCCACCATGGTCTCGGGTGAGACCAATCGCGTCGCGGCCCTCGTCAAGCTGGAGAGCCACCCGGGATTCATGCTGTATGCGGCGCGCGGGGTAAACCCGCAGGTTATCGGCTTCATGCGCGCCACTCAGGCACGCCTGGACGAATACGAGCGATTGCGGCGGTCGCGCGGACCGCTCACCGTGCTGCACGGCCTCATGTATTCGACCACCGCGCTGACCGCGTTGCTGGCTGCGATCTGGACCGGCTTCTGGTTTGCCGGCCGCTTCGTCGATCCGATCGGGCGCATCATCGGGGCGGCCCAGGAAGTCAGCCGCGGCAATCTCGCGGTCGCCCTGCCCGTGATCCGCGGCGAAGGCGATCTGCGGCGGCTGTCGCAGACCTTCAACACGATGACGACCGAATTGCGCACCCAGCGCGACGCGCTCGTCGCCGTCAACGATCAGTTGATGGAACGTCGTCAATTCATGGAGGCGGTGCTCGCCGGCGTCAGTGCTGGCGTGCTCGGCCTCGACGAAAACGGCCACGTGACCATCGCCAATAGTTCCGCGCTGCGGTTGCTCGGGATGGAGAGCAGGGTGCTTCTCGAGCAACCCTTGGCTGTCGCTGTTCCGGAATTTGGGGCGTTGCTCGCCAGTAACGGCGGCGAGATCAAGCCGTGGTCGCAGGTGGAGGTGAAGCGGCTCATCAACGGCGAGGAGCGCACCTTTTCGGTCCGCCTCACCAGCCAGGGCGTGGGACCCGGCGAGGGCGCCGTGCTCACGTTCGACGATATCACCGAGCTTGTTTCGGCGCAGCGCACCAGCGCCTGGGGCGAGGTCGCGCGCCGCCTCGCGCACGAGATCAAGAACCCGCTGACGCCAATCATTCTCTCGGCCGACCGTATCCGCCGCAAGTACGGCAAGGTGATCGTGGAGGACCGCGAGACGTTCGACAAGCTGACCGCCACGATCGAGCGCCAGGCTGGCGACATAAAGACGATGGTCGACGAGTTCGCCTCGTTCGCGCGCATTCCCAAGCCCGTGATGGAAATGCACGACCTGCGCGAGGCGATCCAGGACGGCGTGATCCTGGTGCGGGAGGCGAACCCCAACATCACCTATCAGATGACGATGCCGGATGATCCCGTGAAGGCGTCGTTCGATCGTCGTTTGATTACCCAGTCGCTCAATAATCTCATCAAGAACGCGACCGAAGCAGTTGAGGCCGTGGACGCCAGGACGCAGCCGGCCGGTTGGCGCGGCCGTGTCGAGGCGATCCTGCGGGTGTTGCCGGACCGCTACGAGATCGAAGTGCTCGACAACGGGGCCGGTCTGCCAAAGCAGCACCGCACACGCCTGCTGGAACCCTACGTTACGACCAAGGGCAACAAGGGCACGGGGCTCGGCTTGTCGATCGTGCAGAAAATTGTCGAGCAGCACGGCGGAGCGCTGGGCCTCGACGACGCGCCCGGGGGCGGTGCGCTGGTCCGGCTCACGCTACCCAATCGCAAACCGATTCAACCGGCGGAACCGCGCAAGGCCGCAGCCGCCGAATGAAGTTTTTCAAGAGTTGAACCAAACAGCAGAACCGAATGGTCAAGGAGTGAGTGATGGCAGACATTCTTGTCGTCGACGACGAGACCGATATCCGCGAACAGGTCGCGGGCATTCTGGAGGACGAAGGTCACCGCTGCCGGCTGGCGCGTGACAGCGACGAAGCCTTGCGCTCGGTGGAAGAGCGCCGGCCGCACTTGGTGATCCTCGACATCTGGCTGCAGGGCAGCCGGCTCGACGGGCTGGAAGTGCTGACCGCGATGAAGCGGGCGCATCCGGATCTGCCGGTGGTCATTATTTCAGGCCACGGCAACATCGAGACGGCCGTGACCGCGATCAAGCGCGGCGCGTACGACTACGTCGAAAAGCCGTTCAACTCCGACCGCCTGATCCTGTGCACGATGCGCGCCCTGGAGGCGTTCAGCCTGAAGCGCGAGGTCAAGCAACTCAAGGAGCGCTCGACCCAGAGCCAGGAGATGATCGGCAAGTCGGCCGCCATCAACCAGCTTCGCAGCCAGATCGAGAAGGTGTCGCCGACCAACAGTCGCGTGCTGATCCGCGGCGCGTCGGGCGCGGGTAAGGAGATGGCCGCGCGTGTGATGCACACGACCTCGCATCGCGCGGAAGGCCCGTTCGTCGTGCTCAACGCAGCGGCGATGGAGCCCGACCGCGTCGAGGAGGAATTGTTCGGCATCGAGGACCGCACCGGCGGCCCGCGCAAGGTCGGCGCGCTCGAGGAGGCGCACGGCGGTACGCTCTATATCGACGAAGTCGCCGACATGCCGATCGAGACGCAGGCGAAGGTCTTGCGGGTGCTCGTCGAGCAGAAGTTCATGCGCCTCGGCGGCAGCCAAAAGGTCGCCGTGGACTTGCGCGTGATCTCGTCCACGAGCCGCGATCTCGAACGAGAAATGGCCGACGGGCGTTTCCGCGAAGACCTCTATCACCGTCTCAACGTGGTGCCGCTGCGGGTGCCAAGTCTGGCCGAACGCCGCGAGGACGTGCCGGAACTCATCAACTACTTCGTGGGGCAGATCGCGGCGACCTCGGGGCTTGCCGCCCGCAAGATCGGCGAGGACGCAATCGCCGTGCTGCAGGCCCACGACTGGCCCGGCA
>CAMDPA010000456.1 GCA_945903565.1 Devosia equisanguinis
GATCTTCGACGGGGTGGCAAGCTGCGGGCGGGCTGCGGACATGGGCCTTCTCCATCCGATTCGGATGGAAGCCCATCAATCACACCGACTCACCTCTTGTGAATCCCCTTTCTCTCTCCGCAAGCCCCTTTCTCGAGCGATTGCCCTGAGCCTGTGTTGCCAGAGCCTTGCGCACATCGTAAAACGCGACGATCGTCGCCGCGATTCTGCTGGGCAGGCTGTGCGTTGCTGGGGCAATAGGTGGCCGGGACAGATCGTGGCTTCAGTCGCACTTCATTGCAGACAGCGGACAGGCCGATTTTGCCGATTATGCGAGTAGCGGAGGACTGACGACGGTGGGTAACGAAAGGGAGGAGCGGGAGAAGGAACGAGAGATCCGCGATGAGCTGGTCAAGCTCACGCTTGAGCATCGCGAACTCGACAACGAGATTGCGACACTGGAGGCGGCCGGGTCGATCGACCAATTGCTGATCACGCGCCTGAAACGGCGCAAGCTCAAGCTCAAGGATCAAATCACCGGGCTCGAGGATCAGCTCTTACCCGATATCATCGCTTGATGCGGCAGTGGCCAGTGCGGCATCCTTCTTCCCTGAATTCCAGAACCAAGAGCGTTAAGCCCAGGTCAGCATGACAACCAAGGTTCCTCTCGTCGGCATTATCATGGGTAGCCAGTCCGACTGGCCCACCATGCGTCACGCCGCCGATGCGCTGGCCGCGCTCGGCGTGCCCTTCGAGGCGCGGATCGTTTCAGCCCACCGCACCCCGGACCGCCTTTATGAATACGCCCGCGCCGCCAAGGGGCGTGGCCTCAAGGTGATCATCGCGGGGGCGGGCGGGGCTGCCCATTTGCCCGGCATGGCAGCATCGATGACGCCGCTGCCGGTACTTGGTGTCCCCGTCGAGAGTCGCGCGTTGAAGGGCCAGGACAGCTTGCTGTCGATCGTGCAGATGCCGGCGGGCATTCCCGTAGGCACACTCGCGATCGGCGCTGCCGGCGCGACCAATGCTGGTTTGCTAGCGGCAGCGATTCTCGCGCTGGGCGATGCAGATCTCGCACGCCGGCTCGACGAGAGACGGGCCGCCCAGACGGCGGCCGTCGCCGAGATCCCGGTCGACGAGCCGGTCAAGGCTGGCACATGAGCAAGGCAGTTCCTCTCGCCCTTGGAAGTACGATCGGCATTCTCGGCGGCGGTCAGCTTGGTCGTATGCTCGCTTTGGCCGCGGCCCGTCTAGGCTTCAAGTCGCACGTCTACTCCGACGATCCCGACAGCCCCGCGTTCGAGGTGACCTCGCGCGCCACCCATGGCGGCTACGGCGACCTGCCGCATCTGGAGACGTTTGCCCAGCAGGTCGATGTCGTCACCTACGAGTTCGAGAACGTGCCGGTCGAAGCCGCGCGCCATCTCGCGGGGCTGGTGCCGGTGCGGCCCGGCGCGCGGGCGCTCGAGGTCGCGCAGGACCGGCTCGTCGAGAAGCAGTTCCTGGCCGATCTCGGCATTCCCGTCGCGCCGTTCGCCGAGGTCAGTCACCGCCGCGATCTGGTCGCCGCGCTCACGCGTTTCGATGCACCATCGATCCTCAAGACGCGGCGGCTTGGGTATGACGGCAAAGGGCAAGTCGCGCTGACGCCGGATGCCGATGCCGGTGCGGCGGTTGCGGCGTTGGGTCATCGTGCCGCCATTCTGGAGCAGCGGCTCCGGTTCGCCTTCGAGGTGTCGGTGCTGGTTGTGCGCGGGCTCGATGGCGCGGTCGCCATTTACGATTGCCCCACCAACTCTCATGAGGGCGGCATCTTGCGCCGCTCGGTCGTGCCCGCGGCGTTGCCGCCGTCCGCTGTTGCGTCCGCGCAGGATCTGGCGAAACGGATCGCAGTCGCGCTCGACTATGTCGGCGTGCTGGCGGTCGAGATGTTCTATATGGGCGACGGGGCCTTGCCAGCGCTGGTCGTTAACGAGATTGCGCCGAGGGTCCACAATTCAGGCCACTGGACCACGGACGCTTGCGGCTGTGGCCAGTTCGAGAATCACATCCGCGCCGTGGCCGGCTGGCCGCTCGGCTCGACCGCACGCCACTCCGACGCCGAGATGCTGAATTTGATCGGTGACGAGGTCGACCGCTGGGCGGAGCTTGCCGCCGAGCCGGGCCTTTGCCTCCACCTTTACGGTAAGCGGGAGGCCAGAACCGGCCGCAAGATGGGCCATTTCACCCGGTTAAAGCCTCGCGCATCCGGTGCTTGACCGCGCGTCCGAGTGCCGATTTGGACCCGGCGATCCACCGATGGACTTTTAATGTTCGATGGGGTATTAACCGCGCATCCCTTGATCCGGGCCCTGGCATGAACCGCCTCGCGTCGTAGCGTGGCGTGGTTCGGGTACAGGTCCGGTTTTAACCGCATGAGCCCATATCGGCTCGATCCATCAACTCGCTGGAGGATAGACCCCTAGTGCAGGTACTCGTTCGCGACAACAACGTCGACCAGGCTCTCCGCGCGCTCAAGAAGAAGATGCAGCGCGAGGGCATTTTCCGCGAGATGAAGCTCCGGAACTACTTCGAGAAGCCCTCCGAGAAAAAGGCGCGCGAGAAGGCCGAGGCCATCCGTCGTGCCCGCAAACTCGCTCGCAAGCGCTTGCAGCGTGAAGGTCTGTTGCCCGGCAAGGTCGTGGCCAAGCCCGGCGACAAGCGTGCTGGCGGTCCCGGTGGTGGTCGTGGCCCCGGCGGCGCTGGTGGTGCCGGTGGTGCTGGCGGCGAAGGCCGTCCGCCGCGTCCGGCATACTGATCTCGCATTCGCCCGAATGCGCAGCGACATTTCGAGGCCGCCGGTCCATTGATCGGCGGCTTTGCTCGTTTTCGCCGTCCCCGCGACGTCTCAACGTTCAGGAAAGGTTGCGATCATGACAGCCCAATCTCCGCTCGTTTTCTATCACTCCCCCAACACGCGCTCTTCGGCGACGCTGACGTTGCTCGAGGAGCTCGGCGCGCCCTACGAGCTGCACGCCATCGATATGAAAAAGGGCCGCAACCGCCAGCATGCCTACATGGCGGTCAATCCGCTGGGCAAGGTTCCAGCGATCATCCACCACGGCCAGCTCGTCACCGAGACCGTCGCGATCTTCATCGACCTGGCCGACGCGTATCCCGCCGCCGGCCTTGCTCCGCCGATCGGCGACCCCATGCGCGGTCCCTATCTGCGCTGGATGGTCTATTACGCCGCCTGCTTCGAGCCGGCCGTCGTCGATCGCGCCCAAAAGCGTGAGCAGGCCCCGCTGGCCATGTCCCCCTACGGCGACTTCGACGGAATGTTGAAGACGCTGACCGAACAGCTCGACAAGGGCCCCTATATTCTGGGTGATCGCTATTCCGCAGCCGACGTCCTATGGGCGACCGGGCTCGGTTGGACCACGATGTTCGGCATCGTGCCGCTTTCGCCCACCATCGAGCGTTACATCGCGCACGTGAAGCAGCGCCCTGCCTTCGCGAAGGTGAAGGCGCACGACGATGCGCTGTCGGCGGAAATGGCGAAGGCGTAGCTCGCTTCGCCGACTGGACGACACGCCCTGCGATCATCTACTGAATCGAGATGCGTTGTCCATCGAGCCGAGAGACTGCCCGCGCATGCCGCCCGACGACACACACGACACCTCCCACAGCGTGAAGCTGCAGCTGCTCATCGCGTCGCTGCGGGCGTGGACGGGCTTCGTCGCCGATGTCGCTCGTGTCGAAGTGTCGGACATCGGCTCGGCGTGGCGGGTGTCGCTCCAGCCCAAGGCGGCGAACGCTTGCCCGCTCGAGATCCTGCTCGACGCCTCCCAGGTCAAATGCGACCTCAGGGTCGCCGCCGAGACCTATCGTGACTGGCCCTTGCCTTCGCTCGATCTCGTGCTGCCGCTGATCGAAGCCGTCGCGGAAGGGCGCGTCGTGACGCGGCATACGACAAGCGCCGTCACCGGCTTGCAATTGTCGGTCGCGACCCTGATCAAGCTCGCCGACGGGCGCGTCTTGGAGACGTCGCTGGAGAATGGCGCGGCCAAGGAAGTGGCAGCCGCCGCGATCGAAAGGCGCGATACGCATTATCTGCCTTATCGCAGACCTAGGGCCTGTCGTCAGTTGAATCGAGTCTGTCGCGCCACGCCGCATCGAAAATCGTGTTCGACCGAGGCTGCCGTCGTCAGTCGAGGGATTCCCAAATCACTTTTTCTCTGACTCATGAGTTGTCGGCAATGGGGAGGCCGACAGATG
>CAMDPA010000457.1 GCA_945903565.1 Devosia equisanguinis
GCATCGAGCAGATGCGGGAAGCGGAGATTGGCGATGACGTTGGCTCCGATCGCCGCCAGCAGGATCGCGAACACGATCCCGACCCGCGTCCAATCGATCCGGACACCCGGCGCGACATCGCGCACGATCGGTTGATACGCATGCTGCTGAAGCGCGGCCGGAATACCGCAAACCACCAACGCGACACTTGCAGCAACATAGGCATCGACGACCTTGAGCGGGCTGACGCCATCGATCCACATCATGGTCGTCGTGGTATCGCCGACCACGCTGCCCGAACCGCCTGCGTTCGAAGCAGCCACGATCGCCGCGAGATAGCCGATGTGAACTCTGCCCTTGAACACGTGTTTGGCCATCGTGCCACCGATCAGGGCGGCCGCGATGTTATCGAGAAAGCTCGACAGCACGAACACGACCACCAGGAGCGCAAACCCGCCTTTCCAGTCGTCCGGCAATACGGCGGGCATGACTTCGGGAATGTTGCTTTTCTCGAAGTGCCGCGACAGCAGCGCAAACCCCATCAGCAGGCAGAACAGGTTGGCCAGCACGACCCACTCGTGCTGCATGTGGCCAACGAGGCCCGCAAGTCCGCTGCCGAACTTGAACCCGGTGAACATCAGCTTGTAGCCGGTGATCACGGCGAGCCCGGTGAGCGCCACCTGAAACGTGTAGTGGTGGAACACGGCGACGCCGAGCAGCGTCAACGCAAACAGAATGAAATCGACGGGAATACCGGCAACGAGCAATGGCTCGGGCGCCCCCCCGGGGGTTGCTGCCATCGCAGTCGAGATTGCGAGCACAGACGCAGCAACCGCCAAGCCGAGCAGGCTCACAATGGCACGTACCTTCGCTCTACGACCCGGCATGGTCATGCTCGGCGTTCCCATTCTGACTTTTATGTTTGCGATGATCTTGCAAGCCCCGCGCGTGGGCGTGGCTATCCGCCATTCGAATGATGCCGAACGGCCACGATGACGTTGTTCTCTAAGCCACGCACCCAGCCGGAGCAATCGGTCGAAGTTCGAATTGACAACCCATCGAGGAAACGTCGGGCCTCACCCGGCGCGGCCTATCGCCGAGAGATCGTCAGGACCGCTTGCTTGCCGCCGCGCGCCAACGTCACCTCTGTTTGCGTGATCCGCACGATCTCCCAGCCGTCGACGACATCGCCCAACTCGACGCGCATCGGCCGCGTATCCCCCGCAGACAGAACCGCGGTGGAGCCGTCCGGCCCCGAAACGACACCGAGCAGTCGATGGCGCGGAACCTCGGGCTGAGCCGGCGCTGCGATGACGGTAGCCTGCGGCGCGGGCGCAGGAGCAACGACAGCGCGTTCTTGCGGACGCCGGCTCGGCTCGAACAGCGGCCGGGCCAGTGTCTCGGTCAACTCGATGAGGCGCAGGTTGGCAAGCGGGTGCACCGCTCGTCCGGCCATCGCGCCAAGATCATGCCTTGGCGCCGCTTTACCCTGGACCTGCGAAGCCGGCGGCGGTGGCCGGCGCACGTCGACGACAGGCGGCTCCGGCGAACTGGCCCGGTCAAGATAGACTAGGCCGCCGAGCACCGCGACGATCCCGATCAGCAGCGGCAGACGCGATGTCCCGGTATCGCTCACGGCCGCTCCCCCGCCGCTGCAAAGCCGCGAACCTTCATGCCGATATCGAGTAGAACGGACTGCCCAGGCCGCCGCTCGGCTGCAGCCGACGAACTCCGGATGTTGATCTCGTCGACAATCAGCAGTGGCACCGATGTCTCCAAGGTGTGCACGAGATCGCGCAACGCCACCGTGCTTGCCTGCAGATCGACCTCGAGTGCGATTTCGGTCAGCACACCATCGCGGCGCGGCGTCAGCACCTGCATGCTGCGCACGATGGCATTGTGCGACCGCGCCGCGGCACCGATCTTGAGCTGAAGCTCGGCCGCCGCCCGGCCGGTACTACCACCCGAAATCAACAAGCCGGCAACCGAGACCTCCGCCAGTCCCGTGCCATCGCGAACGGCCCGCCGCACCGCTTCAAGGCGCTCTTCACCCGACCAAATCGAACGGCGCAACTCCAGCGCCCGGCTCACCGGCAACACCACCGCCAAACCCGCGCTCGCAATCGCAAGCACCAGGAGCCCGAGGGCGAGTACCGGCCGCTGCGCCTGGGTCACGGCTGCCTCGCTGCATCGAGAGACAGCGCCGGCTTGAGGCGAACGCTGAGGGAAAACTCCTCGCGCGGCTCGCCTTCCTTGCGTGTTGTCGGCGCCGCGAACTGCACCTGCTCGAAGTGGCGCACCGCCTCGAGCGGCCCGATCAGCCCAGCAACGCTCTGCGCCTTGCCGGAGAACGTGATGACGCCGTTGCGCAGCTCGATGCGCTCCAGAAAGGCGTCGTCCGGCAGCGCACGACTCAGCGCCTCCAGCGCAATCGAGACAGGTAAAGCCTTGCTGCGCTGCTCGATCACGAACGCGCGCTGGCGCTGCACCTCCGCGTCTTGCGGGCGCGACGCCGCGGTCGCCGCCTGCAGATCGCGCTGGATGATCTGCTCCTGCGCCGCCTGCCGCTCGCCGAGATGATAGACGTAGCCAAAGCAGCACAGCGAGAGCACCGCCGCCGCTGCCGCTCCCATCGTCAGCGTTCGCGCGATCGTTTGGCTGCGCTTGCCGAAATCCTGCTCGCCGCGGCCAATCAAGTTGAAGCGCGGCTCCTCCTCCATCGAGGGCGCCGAATCAACGACGCGAGGCCGCAAGCCGAGGACGGCAAGCTCCGCCAGCGTCCGCTCGACCTGAGCCCTGCTGGTCACCCACACATTCACATTGATCTGTGCGTCGCCCTGCGCGCCGGCAACAGGTTCATAAGCAAACAGCGCCTGATCGGCCGGCCATGGCGCCACCCGCTCGAGTTGGTTGCGCACGACGAGACCGAGCATGTCACGCACACCCGCCGGCAGGGTACGTTGCGTCGCCAGCACCTCGGCGGGCGAAAGCCGCAGCACCAAGTGCTCGTCCGAAACCCCTTTGCTGCGAAGTTGCGCGACGATCTTGCCGGCCTCCTCGCCACCTTCTGCCGGATCGAGCCGGCCGAGGTGCTGGGTCGAGCGGCCCTGCCGCACATAGACCTCGAAACCCTGCCCGGCGCCGAGCAGCATCCCGCGCCACGGCTTGGCGACCGGCCGCGGCGGGCTCGAAACACGAGCCAGCTCCCCGGCCCACCAGCCGAACAGCTTTGCCGCCTCTCCTTGCACGTTCGTGCCCGTCACGTTACCCGCCTAGATTATTGCCGCATCCCGCTCCGGCTGTCGCCCGAGCCGGGACGAAAACGCCACGCGAGAGTACGATACGGTGTGGCGGCATCGAGGCCAAGTACGACGATTGCCTCCCCACCACCCGACGCCAGCCGCCGGTCACCGGTGGATTGAACGCGAATGCGAAAAGCCGGCCCCCGCGCGTTGCTCAAGTATTGGCGAGCCGACGCCAGCAGTGCGTCCACGCCCAGTGCCGCTTCCCCGCCTCGCCGGATCAACTGCATCGCCTCATCCACCGTCTGGCGCGGCACGTCGGGCAGCGAACGCAAGACGGTCTCACTGGCCAGTCGCGGGTTGATGCGGCCGTCGGCGGTATAGATCGTGATGTGCGGCGCCAGTTCCTGAGCGAGTTCCGCGCTCATGCCCAGCACACGTCCGAGGTCGGCCACGTCGAGGAACGGCTGGTCGGCGGCGCCGTGCTCCATTCGCGCGCGCCTATAATCCTGATCCTCCGCCCCCTTGGTGCGCCGGTTGCTGTCGGGATCGCGCCAATCGACGATCCGGTCCGCCAGCATTTGCGCCTCGCCCGGAGAGCGGGTCAGTTCGCGCAACAACCCCTCCAACAGTGCCGGCTCTGCCGCGTTGATGTTGATCCGCGCGTTCTCGTCGTGGATCGACAGCGTCACATCCATGTCACCGATGCGAAGCGCGCGTTGCGCACCATCGGCCTGCCAGCGCTCGCGCGGAACCCGTGCGGTGAGCCGTGCGACCGCGGTCTCGACGGCGGCATGCATCAAGGCCTGCCCCCGCGCGGCGGCCGTGGCGTTGTCGAGCAACCGCACGCCATCGCGCACCTGCACGGTGAACAACCCGACCTGAATCGACAGCACGACGATCACCCACAGCACGACGACCAGCGCAACGCCACGCTCGTTCGGCCGGTCATTGAGCACCCGGTCGTTGGACCATGGCTCGTGCGGTCCCATCATCTGGGCACGGCCTCCCC
>CAMDPA010000458.1 GCA_945903565.1 Devosia equisanguinis
GCTGCATAATCTGCGCGAGAGCCTGAAGCAGCTCCCGCGCGAACAGCGCCTCGTCAAGGCCCGCATGGCCGACGACGCGGAGGCGCTGGAAAGCGTCAGCACGGACGCTGAGATCGCGCGCTATGCCTCCAACCACGCCTCGATCTCGCTGCTGTGGGATGTCTGCCAGATCCCGGATTACCGTAAGATCTCCACGCAGAACCACGCCGAGCTGATCTCGACGGTCTACAAGTACCTGAAGGGACCCGACGAGCGCATTCCCGAGGACTGGCTCGCCAAGCAGGTCGAGCTGTCCGACCGCACCGACGGCGATATCGACACACTATCGACCCGCATCGCGCATATCCGGACGTGGACGTTCGTCGCCAACCGCGGCAACTGGCTGAAGGACCCCGCGCACTGGCAGGCCCGCACCCGCGAGGTCGAGGACGCACTGTCGGACGCACTGCATGAGCAGCTGACGCAGCGGTTCGTCGATCGCCGCACCAGCGCGCTGATGAAGGGCCTGCGGGCGAAGGAGGAGCTGGCCGCCGACATCAGCGACGACGGCGCGATCCTCGTCGAGTCGCATTTCGTCGGCCGCCTCAAGGGTTTCCGGTTCATCCCCGATACCAGCCAGGCCGAGGGCATCCACGCTAAGGCCGCCCGTAGCGCCGCCGCCCAGGTGCTCGCGAAAGAGCTGGCGATGCGCGTGCGCCGCGTGTCCTCCGCCAAGAACGACGCGTTCAAACTGACCCGCACCGGCCGGATCGTGTGGCGCGATCAGGAGATCGCCAAGCTGGAGGCCAGCGAAGACGGCCTGAAGCCGCAGATATCGGTGATTTGCGACGAGTATCTGCAGCCCGTCGACCGCGACAAGGTGCACGAGCGGCTGACCACCTGGCTGACCGATATGGTGGCGGACAAGCTGCAGCCGATCGCCGAGATCGCCAAGGCGGAGGATATCGCGGGCCTCGCCAAGGGCATCGCGTTCCGGCTGGTCGAGAACTTCGGCTCGCTGAAGCGCGAGGCGGTCACCGAGGAAGTCAAAACCCTCGATCAGGCCGCACGCTCGCAGCTGCGCAAGTATGGCGTGCGGTTCGGCGCGTTCAATATCTACTTCCCGCAGGTTCTGAAGCCCGGTCCCGCCGAACTGGCGCTGACGCTGTGGACCTTGAGGCACGGCGTCGCCGCCGGGCTTGATCCGGAAGCGCTGCCCGAGCCGCCACGCCCAGGCCTCACCTCGGTGCCGGCCAATCCGGCGATACCCGAAGCGTTCTATCGCGCGTGCGGTTATCACCCGTGCGGGCCCCGCGCGGTGCGCATCGATATCCTGGAGCGGCTCGCGGATATGATCCGCCCGCTGATCGCCTTCCGGGCGAAGGAGACCGAGGGCAAGACCCCGCCACGCGGATCGACCGGCGATGGCGGTTTCGTCGTGATGCCGGAGATGCTGTCGATCCTGGGCTCGTCCGGCGACGAACTGGGGCTGGTCTTGAAGTCCCTCGGCTTCTGGGTCGAGCGCCGGCCCAAGCGCGTGCTCAAGCCGAAACCGGCGCAGGCCCCCTCCGCGGTGGCCGCCGCGACGGAAGCGGTCGCCGATCAGGTCGCGGACGCGGCAGCCGCTGCGGATGGAGCGATACCGGACTCCATCGAGGCGAGCACGGCCGAGGTTGTCGACACGGCGATCGAGACGCCGGTAGCCGAGGCTCAAGTAGCCGAGACCCAGGCAGGCGAGCCTCAGATCGCTGAGACCGAGGCCGCCGAGGTCACGGAACCGGTCGCCGAAGCTGGCCCGGGGGAGCAGCCGGCAGAAGGCGCCGAGGCAAGCCCCGCCGCAGAACCCGTTGCCGACGACGCGCAAGCCGACGCTGCGCCGGCCGACGATCCGTCAGCGCCAGCCGCGCCACCCGAGATGGAGGACGTCTGGCGTCCGCGCCGTCATCGCCGCGAGGACCGCAAACCCAACGAAGCCGGCGAACAGCGCCGACATCGTGGCCCCAGACGCGATGGCCAAGCCAAGGGCGAAGGGCGAGGCGAAGGACGCGGGCAGCGCAGCACCGGATACAACAGCGAACGCGACCGCAAGCGTCCCGGACAGACGCCTGCGGCGCCGGCCGATCAAGTTGCAGCCGCGCCCGGCGAAGCCGTCGCCGAGGTCAAGGAGGGCGAACGCGAACGTCGCGGCGATCGTCCCCGTCATGGTCAAGGCCATGGGAAGGGCCAAGACCAGAAACAGGGTTACCGGGCGGGCCAAGGCAAGGGACCGCGCCCAGAGGCAGGCCAGGGGCCGGGTCGAGGGCCCAGTCAGGGGTATGCTCCAGCCCAGGGTCAAGACCAAGGGCAGGGCCGAGGTCCGCGCAAGGACGGCCCCGGCCGCGATCAGCGCCCCGGCGGCGGCAGAGACCGGCCGCAACAGGGCTACGTCAAGGGGCAAGGCCGCGAACGCGAACAACCGCACGCCTTCACCACCCAGGCCAAGCCCCCACGGCAGACAGCCGATCCGGATTCGCCGTTCGCCAAGCTGATCGCGCTGAAGGCCGAGCTCGAAAAGCGCAGCCAGGGTTCGTCCTGATCCAACAGCCAGCGTATGCAGGTGCCGAATGGTCGCCAGCCGCACCGAGGATGATGACGACGACGCCCCAGGCGGCGACAGTCAGCGTCTCGACAAGTGGCTGTGGTTCGTGCGGGCGATCAAGTCCCGCACGCAGGCCACCGGGTTGGTGAGCGACGGCAAGGTGCGCGTCAACGCCCAGCGCGTGACCAAACCGAGCCATGCCCTGAAGCCCGGCGATGTCGTGACCGTGAATGTGCGCGGTCACATTCGCGTGTTGAAGATGCTGGCGCCCGGCGTGCGGCGCGGTCCACCGGCGGAGGCGCAGACACTGTACGAGGAGGTCTCGCACTTGCCGCCAGCTGGGTCGGTGATATCGCCGGAAACGCCCGCCGCGCATACCCAATCGACCAAAAGCCCTGCCATTCGGGACCCTGGCCAGGGCCGGCCCACAAAACGGGATCGGCGCCAACTCGACCGGCTACGCGATCCCGAGCCTTGAGGGCAAACGGAATCACTCTTGCGACAACCTGCCCACGTGCGGCAAGCTGCCGACACACCTAAGCAGACAAGCGTTGGATGCCAGCGATCTCTGCTCCGATAGCCCTTCTCCAGCGAGCGCGCCCGCATGACCTATATCGTCAACGACAGCTGCATCAAGTGCAAGTACATGGACTGCGTCGAGGTCTGCCCCGTCGACTGCTTCTACGAGGGTGAGAACATGCTCGTCATCCACCCCGACGAATGCATCGACTGCGGCGTGTGCGAGCCCGAGTGCCCGGTCGACGCCATCAAGACCGACGCCGAGCCCGGGTTGGAGAAGTGGCTGGAGCTCAACCGGGAGTTCTCCGAGAAGTGGCCCCACATCACCTCCAAGAAGGCGGCCCCTGCCGACGCCGATGCCTATAAGGACAAGACCGGCAAGTTCGAGGCCCACTTCTCACCCAAGCCCGGAGGCGGCGACTGAAGGCCACCCGCCTCTGTTATATTTTTTTTGAGCACAACCATCTCAATCGCCGAATATTGTACTGCAGCATGGCATAATCCGGCCTCCGCGCCCGATAAAAATACTCAATTCCACCAGCAACATGACTGGAACATGGAACATTTTGCAGTGCGCCATTAAGGGGTTGAAACGTATGCCCTCCCCTAGGCCCTTCTTTTCTCGTGAACTTTGTGTTATGTTACCGCCGATGCCGAGATGGAAACGTATGAGGAACGCCGGATGCATGGAGGTCCGGCCTCACTGACTGCGTGAACAGCTTGCAACAGGTCTGCAAGCCGCTTTTCACAATACAAAAAACGCGATCACAAGCAACGTGGGGATACCTAGTTTCTGCGCATGGGGGCTTGCTTTTCGCCAGCATCGTCTGAACGCCGGCTCATGGCCGGTGGATCAGACATCTCAGTTATCGATCCCGGCGAAAGCAGGGAACGGTTGGTGCCCGGTTCGTCCTGCGGATCGGGTGCGCGGTAGTGTCTAAAGAGAGTGAGACGCGCAATGGCTCAGAAGAAAAAGGTCCTCGCCAAGTCTCCTGCCAGCACCAAGCCGAAAGCCCGCGCTGCGGCTACGGCTAAACCGGCAAGGAAGGCAAGCGAGGCACAAGTGGCCCCCCCGAAGAAGAATGTAGCCCAAGGTAAGCCTCAAGCGACGTCGAACAAAACCAATCAGAGCCAGAAGGTCAC
>CAMDPA010000459.1 GCA_945903565.1 Devosia equisanguinis
TCCGCCGCACCGGACGCAAACCCACCGACGCCCGTCCCGCCTACGCCGCCCCCCCCAAAGCCGCGATCAGGCTGCTCAGGGGCTCATGAATTGAAGTGCCCTGAGATGAACGGTGGTGCGCCCTTGCATCTTGGCCCGGTTCGTCGCAGATTGCGCGCACTCCGAGGGGCGCCGGCGGCAGCTGGCTGAGATTGCGCTATTGCCCGCGCAAGCGACCCTTAGAACCTGATCCGGGTCATGCCGGCGAAGGGACGGGAACCATACGCGCCCAACCCTCTCGCTGTACGCCCGCAATCGACGAGCCGTTGCGCAGCGCCGTTCGCGGCCTAGGGAGAGAACCAATGAACAAGATGACCCGCGCCTCCGAGCTGATGGTGCCGAAGGTAACCACCGGCCCGCTGCCCGCTTCCTCCAAGGTCTACGATGCGCCGGCGGGCTTCCCCGACGTGCTGGTGCCGTTCCGTGACATCGCGCTGACGGAAAGTTCCGGCGAGGGCAATTTCCGGGTCTATGATCCGTCGGGCCCCTACACCGACGTCAACGCCAAGATCGACGTCGAGAAGGGCTTGCCGCGCGTCCGCGAGGCCTGGGTGAAGGAGCGCGGCGGCGTCGAGCAGTACGACGGCCGCGAGATCCAGCCGGAAGATAACGGCAACGTGCGTGGCAAAGCGCTGGCCCGCGACTTCCCGAACAAGCCGCGTCCCTATCGCGGTCTCGATGGCAAGATGGTCACGCAATACGAGTTCGCACGCGCGGGCATCGTGACCAAGGAAATGCGCTACGTCGCGCACCGCGAGAATCTCGGCCGCACGCAGGCGCTGGAGCGCGCCAAGGCGGCGCTGGCCGACGGCGAGAGCTTCGGCGCGTCGATCCCCGAGCACATCACGCCGGAGTTCGTGCGCGACGAGATCGCGCGCGGCCGGGCGATCATCCCGTGCAACATCAACCATGCCGAGTTGGAGCCGATGATCATCGGCCGCAACTTCCTGGTGAAGATCAACGCCAACATCGGCAACTCCGCCGTCACCTCGTCGGTGGAGGAGGAGGTCGAGAAGATGGTGTGGTCGATCCGGTGGGGCGGCGATACCGTGATGGATCTCTCGACCGGCCGCAATATTCACAACACTCGCGAGTGGATCCTGCGCAACTCGCCGGTGCCGATCGGCACGGTGCCGATCTATCAGGCGCTGGAAAAGTGCGGCGGCGATCCCGTCAAGCTGACGTGGGAACTCTATCGCGACACGCTGATCGAGCAGGCCGAGCAGGGCGTCGACTATTTCACGATCCATGCCGGCGTGCGTTTGGCCTACGTGCCGATGACCGCCAACCGCGTCACCGGCATCGTGTCGCGTGGCGGTTCGATCATGGCGAAGTGGTGCCTCGCGCATCACAAGGAGAGCTTCCTCTACACACACTTCGAGGAAATCTGCGATCTGATGCGCAAGTACGACGTGTCGTTCTCGCTCGGCGACGGCTTGCGTCCCGGCTCGAACGCCGACGCCAACGACCGCGCGCAGTTCGCCGAGCTCGAGACGCTGGGTGAGCTGACGCAGATCGCCTGGAAGAAGGGCTGTCAGGTGATGATCGAGGGCCCCGGCCACGTGCCGATGCACAAGGTCAAGATCAACATGGACAAGCAGCTCAAGGAGTGCGGCGAGGCGCCGTTCTACACGCTCGGGCCGCTCGTCACCGATATCGCGCCGGGCTACGACCACATCACCTCGGGCATCGGTGCGGCGATGATCGGCTGGTTCGGTTGCGCCATGCTTTGCTACGTGACGCCGAAGGAGCACCTCGGCTTGCCCAACCGCGACGACGTGAAGGTCGGCGTGATCACCTACAAGATCGCGGCGCATGCCGCCGATATCGCCAAGGGCCATCCCGCGGCGCAATTGCGTGACGATGCGCTGTCGCGTGCGCGCTTCGACTTCCGCTGGGAGGACCAGTTCAACCTCGGCCTCGATCCCGATACCGCGCGCGAGTATCACGACGAAACGATGCCGAAGGACGCCCACAAGGTCGCCCACTTCTGCTCGATGTGCGGCCCGAAGTTCTGCTCGATGAAGATCACGCAGGACGTGCGCGACTACGCGGCCAAGCAGAACGCGGGCGTTTCCGAGATGGAGGCTGCGCAAGCCGGCATGGACGAAATGAGCAAGAAGTTCGCGGCGATGGGCAACCAGGTTTATGTCGACGCGGATAAGGCCGGTGCCGTCAGGACGGCAGCCCACCAGCCCGGCGAAGCCGGCAGCTCGATCGAGGCCGTGAAGAAGAGCAACAAGGCGCTGGGTTAGGGCGCGCCGTTCGCGCCGGGGTCAGACCCTGCGGGTCTGACCCCGGACTACTGGGCCGTTCATCAATCAGAATTCATCAGAATAAGGAAGCGTGTCGGCAAAACACTCAAACCGCAAAATCAAGCACTCATGCGTAAGAGCAGGCGTGGAGCAACTGTCTTTGATGGTCTCGTCGCGCACCTTGCCTACAGAAGCCCAAATTCCGATCAGGCTACGGTCGCGGTACTGTCTCTTTGCCGCAAAGCCGGAGCGCAGCCGTTCAGGTCCTACACATGGACGGGCAGTTGCGGCGATCTGAGAACCGTTGTGTCGCTTCAACTGGAAATAGGATCAATACTCGTCGAGCACGGCATACTGTATTTGAGCGATCACGCTGGTTCAGTGGTTGGCTGTCCTCACGGAGCTGAAATCGATTACTTCGCAGGAGAGTGGTGTCCTGAACCGGAATGCAGTTTCTGGCGCGGGCGGAATCCACTGACCGGGAGGCTTGTAGTGAGCCTTGGTGGCAACGATGCCTGACGTCATCATCGTCGCCGGCCCCAATGGTGCAGGCAAGACGACGTTCTGCACGCGCTTGCAACGAGAACTCGTCAAACCCTTCGCCTACGTGAACATCGATGAGATTGAGCGAAGCCTGCCCGATCAGATGAGGTCGAAAACATTCCGCGAATTGACAGCAGCGAGGCAGGCGTTGTGCATCGTGTCAGAGCGAGTCCAGGCCCGTGATTGCCTGATGATCGAGACGACGCTCGCCGCGCGAACATATGCCACAATGGTGCCGGGCTGGCAGCAATTGGGCTATACAGTCTCGCTCGTGTTCGTGCGCCTGCCCTCGGCGGATCACGCGATTGAGCGGGTCAAGCGCCGTGTAGCATTGGGTGGTCATGCAATCCCTGAAGAAACCGTGAGGCGGCGGTACGATCTAGGCCTCGAATACTTGGAGACCCTCTACAAGCCCGTTGTCGACCAGTGGTACGTCTGGGACAGCATAGAAGGCGAATTTCTGCCTGCAGAGGCGTGGGATCGACCATGACCAGTGTGATCAGTCGCAAAGTGATCGAGGCGGCATTCGCCGAAGCAGCACAAGTCGTGCGGTTCGGCTCGACGAAGGAGCGCGCCGGCATCTTCCTACCTGTTGGGCCAGTCACTGAGCTGCGGCAACGGTTGGCGCTGAACCGCCAAGAGTTTGCCCGACGCTATCGGATACCGCTCGAACAGCTCGACGCCTGGGAGCGCGGCTCGCAGCAACCCGACGAAGTCGCCAAGGCCTATCTCGCAGTGATCGCTGCCGACCCGGAGGCAACCGCCACGGCACTCGCTTGCCCTGCCGCGGCCGCCGAGTAGGCGCATCAACGCCTCGTATGGAGGGGCTTGGTCGTGACGCGAGCAAAGCATACCGGCCCGCTGAGCGGATCTCGTCCTCGCTCGCCGGCGGTGCGAAGTTGAAAAGCGTTCTGATGTTGCGGCAGATGATCGATGCCTCTGCTTGTAATTGTCCCGCGTCGCCGGAACTGCGCTCGATCAGAGGGACGGCACGCTCCACATGAGTCCGCACAACAATTGGGGACAGCTCGATTTATGGGCCTTCGCGCTCGAGGCTGCTCGGTGCGCCAATGTGGCGCCCGTTAGGCATCCGTCTTCTGGCTCGTTAAGTGGAGCCATTCCCACTATCGCTTCGTTCGCGCCCTCGGCGCGAATTCCTCGACGCGTTAGCGACGATGATGCCCGATTGTCCGGCTTCTACTTGCTCGACTGTCGACGATACCGGGTTCGACTGAGGTGGCCCCGCTTGTTCGGACAGATTTTCCGCTGCGATAAGTGGAGGCTCTGCCGGGGTTAGACTGCCGAGCGGATCGGCAGGATGCAGTGTGGTCCGAAGTATGCCCGATCGGGCGTCATGCCGTCGAGGCTCGAGTGCGG
>CAMDPA010000460.1 GCA_945903565.1 Devosia equisanguinis
GGATGGCGGCCATGCTCCCCCTGGCCAAACCGCAACCGAAGCCCGGCGACACCCTCGCCGACTGCGACGACTGCCCCGAAATGATCATCGTCAACGCGGGCTTCTTCCACATGGGCGCCGACGCGGCAGACGCCGAGGCGACCCCGTCCGAAAAACCGCGCCAGGTCATTCGCGTCGCCAAGCCGTTCGCGATCGGGCGCACCGAGGTCACCGTCGGCCAATACATGGCGTTCGTGCGCGATACCGGGGCCAAGGTGCCGGCCTGCACCTCGCCGATCTTTACACGAGACCCCAACCTGCCGCTGTCGTGCGTGAGCTGGCGCGACGCCAGGGCCTATGTCGCGTGGCTCGCCAAGAAGTCCAGCAAGGCATTTCGTCTGCCGACCGAGGCCGAGTGGGAATATGCCGCGCGCGGTGGCGCCTCGACACCGTTCATCACCGGCGCGGACATCGAGCTGGAGCAGGCCAACATCGGACGGCAACGTTTCGCGCGCATCCCGGTCGATGCCCATCGGCGCAACAATTTTGGCCTTGCCGACGTGCACGGCAGCGTCGCCGAGATCGTGGCCGATTGCTGGGCCGATACGCTCAAGCGGCAGAAGGGCGACAGCCGGTTCCCCAACCTGAAGGGCGACTGCAACCGCCGGGTGCTGCGCGACGCCGGCGCCTACGAGCCGGCCGAGATGACACGCCTGTCCGCGCGCCGTGCGATCCGCGACGACGAGCGGTTGTCGAGCGCCGGGTTCCGGGTGGCGCGCGATATGTGAGCTTTGCTCGACGCGGTTGCGAATCACGTATAGGCGCTGGCCTCGGATAGATACCGAGGGCACGCCGTGGAAACGAGCCTCTATAAGCCGGTGAAGCGCTTTCTCGAGAAGCTCGGCTTCGAGGTGAAGGGCGAGATCTGCGGCTGCGATGTCGTCGCCGTGGATCGCGGCACGCCGGCCGCGGTGGTGATCGCCGAACTCAAGCTCTCCTTCACGCTCGAACTGGTGCTGCAGGCCGTCGACCGCACGGCGGTATGCGACGAGGTGTGGCTCGCCGTGCGTGCCTCCCGGCGCGGACGTGGGCGCGAAGGCGATGCCAGGGTCAAGAAGCTGTGCCGATTTCTCGGTCTAGGCCTGTTGTCCGTGTTCGCATCCGGCACGGTGGAAGTGCTGGTTGAGCCGGTGCCTTGGAAACCGCGGCGCGATGCCAAGCGACGCTCGCGGATCGTCGAGGAGCATCGGCGCCGGCAGGGTGATCCCGCGACCGGCGGCAGCACGCGGCGGCCGATCATGACGGCCTATCGCCAGCAGGCGCTGGCCTGCGCGGCGGCGATGGCACGCATGCCCGCCCGGCCGCGCGACCTCAAGCGCAACTACCCCGACGCGCCGAAGATCCTGCAGCGCAACGTGTACGGCTGGTTCGTCAAGGTCGAGCGCGGGGTGTATGCGCTGTCCGGCGAAGGCAAGGCCGCGCTTGTCACGTGGAAGGCGCATTTGCCGGCCGAAATGGTGGAGATGGCGGAGTTGGCGGCGTAGCGAAACATCGCGCAAATACTGAAAGTTCATCGCCAAGCTCAGATCACCCTGCGGGTGATACGAGGGCTTTCATCCCTCGTGCTCCCTGACCAGGGTCGCGACCCTGGACCTGCTCCTTAAAGGGAGGGTTTCCAAAGGGCACCGCCCTTTGGCGGGGTCAAGGGGCAGAGCCCCTTGTCTTCCGACCCACCATTCGAATCGCAACCGTCAGGATCAATTTCCAATCGCGGTGACGGCTTGCTGCACGACGTCGGCGGGTGTGGCGTAGAGGCGGGCGAGCAGGGTCTCGATTTCCGTGGCGAACACCGGCGATATATCAATCCGCGACTTCTGCGCGTCGGCGAGGAATTCCGGGTCGGCCAGCGTTGCGGCAAAGGCCTTGCGCACGGCGTCCGCGCGCGCGGGCGGCGTACCGGGCGGCATCGCGTAGGGCCGCGCCATTTTCTGCGGCGCGATCAGCAAGGTGAGGATCTGCCGCTCGCGTTCGGTCGAGGCGAGATCAAGCACCATCGGCACCTCCGGCAGCTCGGGCGCCTTCTGCAAACCGGCCTGCAGGAGAATGTTGACCTTGCCGGAATCCTTCCAGTCCTTGTAGCGCGAGGTCAGCGTGCTCAGCGACAGGCCGCAGAAGCCATCGACCTCGCCGCGTTCCGTCGCCAGCACAATCTCGGCGGTGCCGGGATAGCCGCTGACCAGCTTGATCGGCACGCCGAACAGCGACTTCAAAAGGTTGGCGAGCATGTCGGGGTCGGAGCCCCTGCCCGTGCCGCCGGCCGTGAACGGCAATCGCTTGAGATCGGCCCACGACTTGACCGGGGAATTGGCGCTCGCCACGCACAGGCTCGTCTCGCTCGCCATGCTGCCGACCCAGCGCAACTCGCGCGGATCGAACTTCGCGGTACCCAGCAGCGGCGCGATCGGAATGGTGTGGCTGAAGGTTCCGATCACGGTGCCGTCGCGCGGGGCCACCGCGAAAAGGTATTCGACCGCCTTGAGACTGGCGGCACCGGGCATGTTCTGCGGGACCACCGAGGGATTGCCGGGAATGAAGCGGCCGAGGTCGCGGGCCAGCACGCGCGCGTAAAGGTCGAAGCCGCCGCCGACGGTGTAGCCGATCACCACGTTGACGGTCTTGCCGCGATAGAACTCGGCAACGGGGTCGGCGGTGGCGTTCGGGCTCTGCGCGAGGGCGCCGCGCGATGCGCCGCACGCGAAAAGAGAAAAGGCGAGTGCGACTGCCACACGCCTTAAAGCATGAGAGTGCCGCGACGCAGTTGTCTTCACGATCGACCTCGCCCCCCAACGCCATCAACCCCGGGCAGCCCCAAGCGCGGCTACTCCGCCGCGATCGAATGCGCCTGGTTCTGCACGATTTGGTTGATCAGATCGGTCTCGTTCTCGGTGCGCTCCAGCATGCCCCAGCTCTTGATCCAATCGTAGGTGCGCTTCAACTCGTCGGCGGGAATAGGCGCGGGGTCGCATACCACGATGTGGCTTGGATTGATGTCGGCGGGCTTTAGCGCGCCAATCTCGGGATCCTTGGCTTTGTGATAGTCGATGAAGTAGCCGACGTACTTGCCCTTGTCGGCGTTGATCATGCGCACTGCCGCGCGCACCGCGCGGTTGAAGGCGGCGTAGGTTTCGGCGTCGACGCGGTCCGAAGCGACCTCCGTGCCATGATAGAAGGCGGCGCAGACCACGCGGCAGCCCTTCTTTTCGGCAAGCGTGAGATAGGGCTCCGTCAGCGTCACGGCCTCGACGTCGCCGCGCATCATGGCGTTGAGGCGGCTGCGCGAACCCGACGGCGCGGGCACGACCTTCACCGCATCGCGCGGCAGGAAACCGCTCAACAAGTGCAGCGCGAGATAGTGCGTACCCGCATAGAACGGCACGCCGACCGCGCGGTTGGCGAGCTGCTGGCCCGTGTAGACCGGCGACTCCGGGCGTACGACGATGCCGGCATAGGTGACGATGGCGCGGCGGCCGAGCTGGCGGCTGCCGACCTTGGTGTCCTCGACGCGGCAGTAGTTGCCCCATTCGCAGGCGTTGTACATGTCGGCCTTGCCGGCTTCGAGCAGCTTGCCGTGGCTGCCGAACGGATCGACGCCGAGGGGGTTGGCCGCATCCTTGACGACCGACTTCAACGCGGTCTCGTCGCGGTCGGCCCACACGACCTCGATGCCTTCCTTGGCGAACAGGCCTTCCTGATAGGCGACCAGTTCCGGCAAGCCCTGGAACGGCGCTGTCGTCTCGAGCACGATCTTTTTCATCGGTTCATTCTCCTTGGAGCGTCTGGCCCCTCAGGGTTTGCGGGAATGCGATGTGAAACGTGATTTCATCGGCGACTATCGGGCCGGCATCCGCGCGGGTCAAGCGCTCCTGGAAGCTGGCCCTCACGAGCCGAGCGCGGTTGTCCTGGCGCAAACGACAACACTCCCACCCTCACGCGGTTTCCCGCGCGAGGATGAAAGTGGCTCAGGGGCGCGGGGCGACAGATGTCCGCGTTAGTTTTAGTAATTTGATGCGGCACACGTGCCGCCTCGCACAGGATTTTAAACGGCATACCCACGGCGTTGAACCGGATCATCGGACCCCCGAGTCTCACGGGGGCGGACGTGGCGAGCCTCGGCCCAGAGGTGCGCGTGACACCGGGTGGGCCGACCTGTATCCCGCCCCTCACGATCGAGACG
>CAMDPA010000461.1 GCA_945903565.1 Devosia equisanguinis
CGCAAAGCCAAGAGGTGCGCCGCCTGACGGCTCGCGCCTCTCTCGACATCATCGGCGTCCCCTGCTTCCGCCGATGATCATCCGAACCCGCCGAAGCGGCCAAGTCGTGTGCTATCAAAACCAGACAAGTCCAAAAGCTACTGACAGCCAGTCTTTTTATGATCCCAGCCTTGTTTCCCGGCGGGCTTCCCGGCCGGGCAGCTGCTGCGCTATAGCGATAACGTGGGCGGGTGCTCGTCGCCGTTCCGCCAATCGCCGTGACAACCCTTGGGAGCCGAAACGCATGTCCATTCGACGCAATATTCAGGGCGGAACAGCGTTCCTCGCGCTCGTCGCAGCGACCCTGCCAGCCAGCGCCCAGGACAAGTATCCAAGCCGCTTCGTCAAGGTGATCACCACCACCGGCACCGGCACGGGGCCGGACGTGATCCTGCGCATCATCGCCGACCATCTGGGGCGCGAGTGGGGCCAGCAGGTTATCGTCGAGAACAACTCGACCGGCGGCGGCCTCGTCGCCGCACAGCAGGCCGTGGCTGCAGCCCCCGATGGTTACACGCTACTGCAGGCGTCGGCCTCCTCGTTCACGGTGCTGCCGATTCGCCAGGAGCGCGCGCCGACCCGCGTCGGAGTCGACGTGAAGCCGATCGCCTACATGGGCGACCAGCCGCTGACCATTTCAGTCGCGACCAGTCTCGGCGTCAACTCGCTGAAGGAGCTGATCGACCTTTCGAAAAAAGATCCCGATAAGGTGCTCTATGCCGCCAACGCCAGCGGAACGCTGCCGCACATGGCGGGCGAGCTGTTCAAGCTGCGCTCCGGCGCGCCGGTCCGCTACGTGCCGTTTCGCGGCGGCGCGGAGGGCCTGAACAACATCATGTCGGGCTCCGTCAACATGATCATCGACGGCTACGCGGCGCTCGAGGGCACCATCAAGGGCGGTGCGATCAAGCCGCTCGCCTTCACTGGCGCCAAGCGTCCGCCGAACTTCCCCGACATTCCCACAGTGAGCGAGACGGTGCCGGGCTATGTCGCGATCGGCTGGGCTGCCCTCGTCGCGCCGTTCGGCGTCCCTGACGCGATCGTCGACAAGATCAACGCCGACATGAACAAGGTGATGATGCGGCCCGAGGTGGTCAAGCGCCTGCAGGAGATCGGCGCCTACATGATCCCGATGTCGCGCACGGAGCTCGCCGGTTTCATCAAGCAGGAGCAGGACCAGTGGCACCCGCTCGTCCGCGAAATCCTGCAGAAGCCAGCGGCTGCAGCGGCGCCGGCGGCGGAGAAGAAGTAGGGAGCTGCCAGAACATCTCGCCAGGGCATCTCGCCGGGGGGCTCAACGCGGCTCGCCGGCGAAGGTCGCTTGGATCTCGGCCACGCGCGCCAACGCGGCAGCCGATAACGGCCCGCCAGCCGCAGCGCGGGCGGCATCCTCCAGTTGCCCCGGATCCGACAAACCGATCAACACGGTGGAGATCGCCGGGCTCGACATCGCATAGCGGATCGCCAAGTGCCCAGCGCTCTCGGCATGGCCTTCGTGCACCAGGGCGTCGAAGCGTTGTGCCCGCGCTTGATCGGCCGCGAACGTCGAGCCCGAGCCCATCCGACCGACGCCGCTGCGCGCCAGGGGATGCGACGCGCCACCACCAAGCGCACCGCCCGCCATCACGCGGATGCCAACGCCGCCCATGCCCACCACCGCCATGCGCTCGAGCATGCAGTCGTAGTCCTGCGCCGGATAATCCTTGGCTATGCGATAGGCCGGGCTCGGATTGAGCAGGTTCAGCGGCATCTGGGCGGTAGCGAATATGCCCGCATCGACGAGTTGCAGCATCGGCGCTGTCTCGCCGAGCGCGGTCATGCCGAAGTGACCGATCTTGCCTGCTGCGCGCAGCTTCTCCATCGCCGGCACGACCTCCTCGAGCACCTGCGCGGGCGTGAGCCCCCCGGGCTTCGGCGCGGTGACGATCACGTTGTGGAGCTGGAACAGATCGACGCGCTCGCGGCCGAGGCGAGCGAGGCTCTGATCGAGAGCTGTTGAAATGGCAGCGCCGATCTGCCCGCGCTCGACGTCCGGCAACTTGACCTTGGTGGCGACGAATACGTCGGGCTTCAACGCCTTCAGCACGCGTCCCAGGTTCGTCTCGGACTTGCCCTCGCCGTACTGCGCCGCCGTATCGAAGTAGTTGATGCCGAGCTCCAGCGCACGAGCAACCGCGCGTTCCTGGTCACGGGCCTCGCCGCGCGTCATCAATCCGCCGACCGTACCGCAGCCGAAGCCAAGGACCGAAGCCTCGATGCCTGTCGTGCCGAGTTTCCTAAGTTGCATGATCGCCCCTACGTCAACCCGAGCCGTTCACGCGCTTCCTCCGCGCTCGCCAGTTCGCCGCCCAGCGCCTCGATGACATGACGCGCCTTGTCGACCGGTTCGCCGTTGCCCGACGTGAGCTTGCCTTTGGCGATATGCACCGTGTCCTCCATGCCGATGCGGCAGTTGCCGCCGAGGATCCACGACTGCGCCAGCATCGGGAACGCCGCGCGGCCGATGCCGAACGCTGTCCATTCGACCTGATCGGTAATCATCGAACGCGCGAACATCATCGCTTCGGTCGTCGCCGGAAATCCATACTTAACACCGAGCACGAAGCAGGCCATCGCCGGCTTCTTCAACACGCCCTTGGCGAACAGATCGTTCGCAAGATGAATGTCGCCGCTATCGAACATCTCGATCTCAGGCTTCACGCCCACGCCATAGATTGCCTCCGCCATCTTCGTGACGTTGGGTGGAATGTTGATCACGACCTCCGTGCCGAATGTCATCGTGTTGAGGTCGAGCGTGCACACGTCCGGCTTCAATGCCAGCACATGCTCGACGCGCTTCATCGGCGGCAGGAAGTTCGTGCGCGGGCCAGCAACGGCAGGGTTCTCGTCGCTGGGATGATAGCGCCCGCCCGGCCCCGTCGTGAGGTTCAGGATCAGCGCGGTGTTCTTCTTGCGAATGAGCTCCACCGTCTCGCGATAGTGGCCCAGCTCCATCGAAGGGCGGCCATCGGGATAGCGCACATGGATATGCACGATCGCGGCGCCCGCATCGGCCGCGGCCAGGCAATCGTCGGCGATCTGCCCGGGCGTACACGGCAGCTTCGGGTTCATATCGAGCCGGGTGAGATTGCCCGTCACCGCGCAGGTCAGGATCGTCCGTTTGTTGGCCATTGGAGTACCTGGGAGTAGGGAGTTGGGAGTAGGAAGAAGGTACACAAAAAGCACTGCTGGGTGCAGCCCGTTCCCTACTCCCTACTCCCAACTCCCTTTTCTTCCAACTCCACCAACACGCCCAGCACTTCCCGCGGGTTGAGGAACGCGATGCGGTCGCCGTGGACGTTGTTGCCGCTCTTCCCCGCCTGCCGTGCGCCCGCACCAATCGCCACCGCCAGCGCCGCATCGAGATCGCCCACATTGAAGCAGACGTGATGTAGTCCGCCAGCGGGATTTTTCTCCAGGAATTTCGCAACGGGCGAATCCGGGCTCAACGGCGAGATCAACTCGATGCGCGCATTGCCAAGGTCGATATAGGCGAGCCGCACACCTTGCGCGGTGTTCTCGTGGACGGGCCCCGCCTTGATGCCGAACTTGCGCTCCAGCGCTGTTGCCGCCGTCGCGATGTCGGGTACCGCGATTGCGACATGCGAGAGGCCGGTGACTTCGGACATGGCGCGGCTCCTTGGTGGAACGTTCGTGTCTTCACGTGTGGCATGAAATGATGGGACCAACCTATCGACGACTGCAAATCAGTCGTAGGTCGGGTCGAGACACGAGACCCGACATGCAACGGTTAACGCATCGCGGGAATGTCGGGTCTCGCGAAAGGCTCTACCCGACCGTCATTTCTCTGCTTTCTTCCTCGCTCCCCAGGCCGAGTTCAGCTTCGACCACCTTCTTCACGGCTTCTACTACGTTGAGGTCATCAATCGACCACGTAGCGGGACGGTAGAAACTGGGGTCGAAACCACCTTCCAACCTTCTCTCACCGCCGAACTTATCCCCGCCCCCACGTCGCACGCGTACTCAGAGACGGCTCCACAATTTCGGACGGTGCGATGAGTGGAATCTCTGCCTGACAGCGCGCACGGTTGTGCGTGCGAATCAGGAGCCAGAATGACGAAGCGAACACGCCGGAACCACTCACCGGACTTCAAGGCCAAAGTGGCCCTTG
>CAMDPA010000462.1 GCA_945903565.1 Devosia equisanguinis
ACCCACGACAGGTCGCAGCTTGCGCGTTGATCCTGTCAGGCAACACTCTGTAAAAACGACTCATTTCAACTGTGCGCAGCCGCCCATTGCAGCGCGTCGTGGGTGGCCGCCTTCGCGGCCATGACGGTTGTGGGTGGGATATATACGAGCAGACCGCCGACGAAACTCGATTCGCTTATTTTTCGGAGTCTCCTTAGGCGCGCCTGCGCGCCTAACCCAACCTACGAGAGGGCCTTCAACTCCCGTCGCCGCGCGTGCAAAATCGGCTCGGTATAGCCGGACGGTTGCTCGCGGCCCTTGAACACCAGATCGCACGCCGCCTTGAACGCGATCGACCCGTCAAAATTCCCCGCCATCGGACGGTACAGCGTATCGCCCGCGTTCTGCGTGTCGACCACCGCCGCCATCCGCTTCATCGTGTCCATCACCTGGACCTCGGTGCAGATGCCGTGCCGCAGCCAGTTGGCGATGTGCTGGCTCGAGATGCGCAGCGTGGCGCGGTCCTCCATCAGCCCGACGTTGTTGATATCGGGCACCTTGGAGCAGCCGACGCCCTGGTCGATCCAGCGCACCACGTACCCCAATATGCCCTGCGCGTTGTTGTCGAGCTCGCGCGCGATTTCCTCCGGACTCCAGTTGACCCGATCCGCGACCGGAATCGTCAGGATATCGTCGAGCTTCGCCCGCGCCCGCGACTTCAATTCCACCTGCCGAGCCGCCACACTGACCCTGTGATAGTGGATCGCGTGCAGCGTCGCCGCCGTCGGCGAAGGCACCCACGCCGTATTCGCGCCGGCCATCGGGTGGGCGATCTTCTGCTTGAGCATCTCCGCCATCAGATCCGGCATCGCCCACATGCCCTTGCCGATCTGCGCGCGCCCCGGCAGGCCGGCAGCCAACCCGATATCGACGTTCCAGTCCTCGTACGCTTTGATCCACGGCGTCCCCCGCATATCCGCCTTGCGGATCATCGGCCCCGCTTCCATCGACGTGTGCATCTCGTCGCCCGTGCGATCGAGGAACCCCGTGTTGATGAAGCAGATCCGCGCCTTCGAGACGCGAATACATGCCGCGAGATTGACCGTGGTGCGCCGCTCCTCGTCCATGATGCCGATCTTCAGCGTGTTGCGCGCCAGCCCCAGCATGTCTTCCGTGCGGTCGAACAGCTCGTTGGCGAACGCAACCTCCTCCGGCCCGTGCATCTTCGGCTTGACGATGTAGACCGAGCCCGCGCGGCTGTTCTTGAAGCCCGCCGCCGCGTTGAGATCGTGGATCGCGATCAGCGACGTCACCGCGGCGTCGAGAATGCCCTCGGGAATTTCGTCGCCCTGCGCGTCGAGCACCGCATCGGTCGTCATGAGATGACCCACGTTGCGGATCAGCATGAGGCTCCGGCCCGGCAACGTCAGCGCCTCGCCTTTCGCCGATACATAGGCGCGATCCGGATTGAGCCGCCGCGTCATCTGCTTGCCGCCCTTGTCGAACGTGTCGGCGAGCGTGCCGTTCATCAGGCCGAGCCAGTTGCGATAGGCCTGCACCTTGTCGTCGGCATCGACAGCGGCGATCGAGTCCTCGAGATCCTGGATCGTGGTGACGGCCGATTCCATCAGCACATCCGCCACGCCAGCCGGATCGGTCTTGCCGATGAAGTGAGCGCGGTCGATCACGATCTCCGCGTGCAGGCCGTTGTGCTTCAGCAGTACGGATGTTGGCTGCCCGGCATCGCCGCGATATCCCGCGAACGTGCCCGCGTCCTTGAGATACGTCCGCGTGCCATCCTTCATCGCCACGAACAGCCGCCCGGCATCGACCGAATAACCCGTCGAATCCACGTGGCTCGCATTCGCCAGCGGCGCGATGTCGTCGAGCAGCGCACGCGCGAACGCGATCACCTTGGCGCCCCGCACCGGGTTATAGGCGCCAGCCCGCGTCGCCCCGCCGTCCTCGCTCAGCGCATCGGTGCCGTACAGCGCGTCATACAGCGAGCCCCAGCGCGCGTTGGCCGCGTTCAGCGCATACCGCGCATTGGTGACCGGCACGACCAACTGCGGCCCGGCCATGACCGCGATCTCCGCATCGACGTTCCTGGTCTCGACCGCGAAGTCCGGCCCTTCCGGCACGAGATAGCCGATCTCGGTCAGGAACAACTTGTACGCCGCCAAATCGTACGCCTTACCCTTCCGCGCCTGATGCCACGCGTCGATCTTGGCCTGCAGCTCGTCCCGCTTGGCCAGCAGCGCGCGGTTGCGCGGCGCGAGATCGCGCACCAGACCCGAAAGCCCCCCCCAAAACGCCTCCGCCTTCACCCCCGTGCCCGGCAGCGCCTCCCGCATGACGAAGTCGTGCAGAACCTTCGCGACCCTGAGGCCGTTGATCTCGATGCGGGCGGTCATGATCTTGATATCTCCAGGTAATTTGGCGCAGAGCGGCCAACGAACGACACACCCCGCCCAGCGCGGCGGCTAGGCGGAGGTGTAGTGCGGGCCGCCGCTCACGCATATGCGTTGTTGCGGCGCACCATAAACCAAAGAGAGGATATTTGGGGAGACAAGATCGTGCGCGGAGCTACTTCCCCGCCGCCCCCGTAACCGCCTTGTCCTGCAGCGTCATGCGCACGCCGCCGTAGACCGCGAACCCCGGCGTCTGGAAGCCGTAGATCTCCTGATAGCGCTGATCGAGCACGTTCTCGGCCCGCCCATAAACCTCCAGCGCCGGCGTCAGCTTGTAGGAGGCTGTCGCCGAAACGATCCAATAGTCCTTCAGCGCCACCCGCTCCGGCCTGAAATCGAAAATCGATGGATCGACATTGCGCAATGCCGAATCGAGCAGCCGGCCATTGTAGATCGCGCCAAGACCAATTTTCGCGCGCTGCTGGTCGAAGGTGTACGAGATATCGGCGCGTGCACTGTTCTCCGGCCGGCGCAACTCCGAAGCCCCGCTCGGCAAACGCGCATCGAGCCACGTATAGCTTCCGCTGATCGTCACCCCCGGCAACGGCATCACCTTGCCCGACAACTCGAGGCCCTCGCGCGTGCTGGTGCCAACCGCATTGGTGACGGAAAAACCGCCGAGAATTGGGAGGATCTGGTCCTTCAGCGTCGTATCGAACCAGGTGGCGTCGACCACCATCGCGCCACCCAGAAGAGTCAGTTCCACGCCCGCATCCCAGCCCTTCGCTGTCTCCGGCCTCAGATTGGGATTCGGCAGGAACGAGAAGGGTCCAGGCACCCGCCCATACTGCTCGAACAGCGATGGCATCTTCACGCCCGTGCCGGCGCTCGCATGCAACCGAACCGGCGTGCCGGGCACCTTCAGCGATGCCGCCCCACGCCATGTCGTGAAGTCGCGGACCGCGTCGCTGTCGTCATGGCGCACCGAGCCCGACAGGAACAGCGTATTCCAGTATTCGCCGCGTGCCTCGCTGGCCACGCTGCGCGTCTTCCGCTCGTGATCGACCCCGTCGTAGGTATGCTGCACGAACCCCTCGTGCTTCATTTCAGCCAGTCCCGTCAGGTAATGACGCACCTGCGGCAGCCCGGGCGTGTCGAGCCGGAACGTACTGGTATAGCGATAGGTCTCCGCGTTGGCGCGATAGCGCTCGAACCCCACGAACGGTGCGAACGCCGGATTGGCCGAGAGATCGTCGTTGACGATCGAGCGCCGCTCGCCGCGCACGCTCTGCACCCACGCGCCGCCGAACAGCGACAACTTGCCTTCCAGTGCACCGAGCCACATGTCGGACGAGAACCGCGATGTCGCGTCGGTTTGCTCGATCAGCACGCCCGGAACGAAGAAGTTTTCCTCGTCGCGCGCTCCGCGTTTTCCGGTGTGCCGCAGAATGCCTTCGATGGTGAGATTTTCCAGCGGACGGAACCCGCCCTTGATCAGCGATGACGTCGTCAGGCTCGCATCCTTCTCGCCACCAAAGCGCGAGACATTGAACCCGTCCGTCTTTCGCTGCTGAATGCCCGCTAGTCCCCAGGCCCTGTCGTTTCCGCCCGAAAGCACCGCGGCGGCATCCTTCGTATTGAAGCTGCCGACTTCAGCGCGCGTGGTCAGCGTCAGCGGGCCCTTACCGGATTTCGTGACGATGTTGACGATGCCGCCGATCGCGCCGGTGCCGTAAAGCGCAGACTGCGGACCACGCAGCACCTCGATGCGCTCGATTTCCTCGCCACCGACGAGGTTGGAG
>CAMDPA010000463.1 GCA_945903565.1 Devosia equisanguinis
AACGACACGCCGGGCATGATCTTGTGCCTGCACGAGGATCACTCCGTCGCCATAGCCCACGGCTATGCCAAGGCGACCGGCGAGCCGATGGCCTGCGTGCTCCACTCCAACGTCGGCCTGCTGCACGGCGCGATGAGCCTGTTCAACGCCTGGCTCGACCGCGTGCCGATGCTGGTGCTGGGCGCGACCGGCCCGCTCGATGCCCCCAAGCGCCGTCCGTGGATCGACTGGATCCACACCTCGCGCGATCAGGCCGGCCTCGTCCGCTCGATCATCAAGTGGGACGACCAGCCGTCGTCGCCGCAAGCGCTCGTCGAATCGCTGTGCCGCGCCAACATCATGACGCGCGCCGCCCCGACCGCGCCGGTCTACGTCGTGCTCGACGCCGGCCTGCAGGAGGCGAAGCTCGACAACGAGACGACCCCGGAAATGCCGGATCTGTCGCGCTATGCGCCACCGCCGTCGCCCGCGCCCAGCCAGCAGTCGGTCGACGAAACCGTGGCGCTGTTGAAGGCCGCCAAGAAGCCGCTGATGCTGCTCGGCCGTAACGGCCGCAAACAGGCGCAGTGGGACGCGCGCGTGAAACTCGTGGAGCGCACCGGTGCGGTCGTGATGACCGATCTCAAGACCGGCGCGGGCTTCCCCTCGAGCCATCCCGCCCAGGTGGTGCCGCCGTTCAACCAGCTCAACAAGGACGCGCGCAGCGTCGTATCGGAGTGCGACCTGATCCTGTCGCTCGACTGGATCGACCTTGGCGGCGCTGTGCGTCAGGGCAAGAACGTCGGCCCGGTCAACGCCAAGATCGTCAGCTGCTCGCTCGACAGCATGCTGCATTCGGGCGCGCACATGGACTACCAGGAGTTGGCCGCCGTCGACGTCCGCGTCAACGCCTGCCCCGAGGAGATGGTTGCGGCCCTCAACCGCGCGCTCGGCGATGGTCCGAAGAAGGCGCCGTGGAAGAAGGCGTTCGAGAGCAAGCACAAGAAGCGCGAGCAACTGCATCTCACGCACGTCGCCGACGCCCTGAAGGAATCGCTCGGCAAGGATGCGGACAAGGCGAGCTTCACCGGCTTGGCGCGCGGCTGGCCGATCGACCTGTTCCCGTTCAAGGACCCGCTCAGCTACATGGGCAAGGACGGCGGCGGCGGCATCGGCTCGGGCCCCGGCATCTCCGTCGGCTGCGCGCTGGCGCTGTCGCGCATGGGCCGCCTGCCGATCGGCATTCTCGGCGACGGCGACTTCGCGATGGGCTCCAACGCGTTGTGGAGCGCGGTGCATCACAAGATCCCGCTGCTGATCGTGCTCAACAACAACCGCTCGTATTTCAACGACGAGCTGCATCAGGAGACGGTGGCGGTGAAGCGCGGCCGCGAGCCGGCCAACCGCTGGGTCGGCCAGAGCATGACCAATCCCGACGTCGACTTCGCCACGCTGGCGAAGAGCTACGGCGCGGTCGGCATCGGCCCGGTGAAGACGATCGCGGAGCTGAATGCCGCGGTCAAGGAAGGCATCGCCGCGCTGCGGGACGGCAAGGTCTGCCTGATCGACGCCTGGATCGACCCCACCGAGGAGCGCAGCGCGCAGTCCTCGCTCGAAGTCCGCGTCTCGGATTGAGGTTGCGGCATCGCGCGGCGGTCATTTCGCCGCCGCGCGGGGCCCATTCTCACCGCTTTCCCGCGGCCTCGTCGAGCACGCGCACGATGTCGTTGATGCGCGGGTGCGCGTAGTCCGTGCGGGTGGCGCTGTCGCGGCCCTGCACGAGCGCGACGATCAACGCGGCGCGGTCGAGTTGCGCCTTGTTCGGCGCGGGCGAGAAGTAGTCCTCGACGGCGCTTTTGTCTTTGTCTTTTGCCATTGCTCAAGCTCCGTTGCTGACGCGCCCCGCCCCACCATGCAACACATATCAAGACATATGGGGTCTTTCCGCGTTCATTTGAACCCGTAAAGCCTAGCAGGATTATCGACCAGAATGCGGCGCATTGTGGCTTGATCGGGCGCAATCTCCCCCAGCAGGTCCAGCAGCGCGCCATCGTTGGGGATCGTGCCCGGCACGAACGTGTTGCCGTGCGGCCAGTCCGAGCCCCAGATGCAGCGATCCGGCGCCGCCGCGATCACAGCGCGCGCGAACGGTATCGTGTCCTTGTAGGGAATGCCGTCGGGCACGTTGGCCAGCGGCTGCTCGCTGACCTTGTCGAGCGCGCTGACCTTCACCCAGAACCGCGCGTCCCCCAGCAGATCGAGCATCACCCGGAACGCGGGCTGCTCCAACCCGTGCGACGGCTCCGGCCGGCCCATGTGATCGATCACGGTGGTCAGCGGCAGCGCACGGATGAACGCCGCGTTGGCGACGAGATGCTCCGCCTCGATATGCAGATCGAGCGACCAGTCCAGCCGCTGCAACCGGGGTATCGCGCGTTCGATCGCGGCACGGTCGCCCGGCCGGTCCGACATCAGCGAGAACCGCGCGCCCACGACACCCGCCGCCTTCAGCCGCTCCAGCTCCTCGTCCGGCATCGCCGCGTCGATGTTGGCGACCCCCTTGAGCCGCCCACCCGAGCGCGCGATCGCATCGAGCATCGCCGCGTGATCGAGCCCGTGCGCACTCGGCTGCACCACCACACCGCGCGACAACCCGGTGATCGCCTGCATCGCCTGATAATACTCGATCGGCCCCGCCGGCGGCTCATACCGCCGCGTCGCCGCGAACGGAAACACGTTCGGCGGACCGAACACATGAAAGTGCGTATCGCACGCCCCCGCCGGCAACACCCCCCGCGGCGCCCGCGGATTAGGATCGAACGGCAACGCCACCGGCAACGCCTTCTTCACGCCAAAAACCCTTTCCGAGTATGCCCCAACCTCTCGGGTATCCTAATCTAAGGAGAGGCAGAACAATAACTGCTTCAGCGTGGCGACCCACCCACATTTCTCCTCCCCCGTCTTGCCGAAGGCGAGCAATCCCCCGTCTTGCCGAAGGCGAGCAATCTGCTCGACGCGGGAGAGGTGGCCCGTAGGGCCGGAGGGGGGGGAGCCCAAGTTGTTAGGTTTCTCCTACGTTGTCGGTATCTTGCACCCGCATCCCACCGCTGTTCAACAAGCGCGAGATCTGGCAGGATCAGGACATGACGACGATCACACTCGAAAAAGCCCAGCAAGATCTGCCTCTCCTCGTGAACCGCGCGCTGGCGGGGGAGGAGATTGTGATCGTTGCGGGGGACCGGCTGGTGCGGCTGGCGCCCAGTCCAGCCGATCGTCCCGCCGAGGCCGGCTTCAATGAAGCGACCGCACGCCGCCGCGGCTATGGCTCCATGAAGGGGCAATTCGAGGTTCCCGACTCCTTTTTCGATCCGCTGCCCGAAGATGAGTTGAAGTTATGGGAGGGGCGGGGCGACGCGTGAAGGTCCTGCTCGATACACACGCGTTGCTTTGGTGGCTCCTTGGCAACCCACGGCTGTCGTCTGTTGCAGCAACAGTGCTCGGCGACACCGGCACCACAATCGTCGTGAGCGCCGTTTCCGGCCACGAGATTTCCACCAAGTATCGGCTGGGCAAGCTTCCGGTGCCCGCCCGTCTCGCTGAGCATCTTGATCAGATCGTCGTCGAGAACGGTTGGCAGCCGTTGGCTTTGAGCTTGGCTCATGCCCAACTCGCCGGCCGGTTGCCAGGCGCGCACAAAGACCCGTTCGACCGGATGCTGGCGGCGCAGGCGTTGATCGAGGAAATGCCGCTCGTGACCAATGATGCGGCTCTTGCAGGTTTCGGAGTGAAGGTGATCTGGTAGCGGCTTAAACAACGTGCTGCTCATCCTGCGCTATACCAGGACGGTCGTCGCGTAGGTTTGTATGAAAGTACCCACTCTTGATAGGTATTCAGCACCTTATGATTGTGCTGGCCGTGGGTACTTTCGTTCTGCGGGACGGCGACTGATCGCCATGAATGTTGGGTTAGCGATGCGGTAGCGTCGCGTAACCCAACATCGGAGCCACAACGGATGTGGGGGCGCGCGCTATCGCGCTAACCCAACTTCCACCTGTTCCACCTGCTAGGGCCTGTCGTCAGTTGAGCCAGAACAGTACGCAAACCAGTGCAACGGCCGCAAGGAAAGTGTTGGCGAGCTTGTCGTAGCGGGTGGCGAGTGCGCGGTATTGCTTGAGGTTTCCAAAGAACCGCTCGACGAGATTGCGCTCACGG
>CAMDPA010000464.1 GCA_945903565.1 Devosia equisanguinis
ACGGCCCGCACCCTGAGATCTTTCGAGTATCCCTTCGCCATCGCGATCCCCGCCGTTGCTGCCGGTGGAATCCGAATCTGATTTGCGCGTCCGAGGGAATCCCCTGTAACTGTTTTGATTCACATCAAGTGGAAAGCGCTCTAGTGGACAGTCGTAGGTCGGGTTAGCGGTGCGAAAGCGCCGCGTAACCGAACGTGGGAGCCGCAATAAAATTCCAGCGCTTCCCGATTAAGTCCCACAAAACGTCTGGCGCACGATCTGCTCGGGCTTCGGCCCGGCGGCATATCGCGCGTTCTCCGGCTGATCGTCATACGGCCGCGCCGTCACCGCCAGCAGCTTCTCGAACGGCGCGAAATCCGCATCGTTCACCGCCGCCACGATCACCTCCTCGACGAGATGATTGCGCGGAATGAACGCCGGATTGGCCCCCCGCATCATCGCCGCCCGCGCAGCAGCATCGCCATCCTCATCGCCGAGCCGCTGCCGCCACCGCACCAGCCACGCCTCGATTTCCGCCGGGTCGATGAACATGCCGCGGATCGCCAGATCCGCGCTCGTATCGCGCGCCGCCGCGCACAGCGCACGAAACAGCAGCGTGAAATCCGCCCCGCCGCGCGCCATCGTGCCAAGCAGATCGTCCGCCAGCGCGCTATCTTCCGCCCGCTCCGTCATCAAGCCGAGCTTGGCCCGCTGCCCCGCCCGATAGGCTGCCTCGAACGTGCCGCCGAACGTGTTGATCCCCGCCTGCGCCTCGGCCACCGCCGCATCCTTTTCCTCGGCCAGCAACGGGATCAGCGTTTCCGCGAACCGCGCCAGGTTCCAGCCCGCGATGCCCGGCTGGTTGGCGTAGGCGTAGCGGCCGCGATGATCAATCGAGCTATAGACCTGGCCCGGATCGAACGTGTCCATGAACGCGCACGGCCCGAAGTCGATCGTCTCGCCGGCAATCGACACATTGTCCGTGTTCATCACACCGTGAATAAAGCCGACATTGAGCCAACGCGCGATGAGCTTCGCTTGCCGCGCGATCACCGCATCGAGCAGCGCGCGATACCGGTTCGCCGCCGTCGCCACCTCAGGATAATGCCGCTCGATCACATAGTCCCCCAGCGCACGCAAACCCTCCACATCGCTGCGCGCCGCGAAATACTGAAACGTGCCGACCCGCACATGGCTTGCCGCCACGCGCGTGAACACCGCGCCCGGCAGCATCGTCTCGCGCGCGACCGCCTCACCCGTCGTCACCGCCGCCAACGCGCGCGTTGCCGGGATTCCCAACGCCGCGAACGCCTCGCTGACGATATATTCGCGCAGCACCGGCCCCAGCGCCGCCCGCCCATCGCCGCGCCGCGAGAACGGCGTCGGCCCCGAACCCTTGAGCTGGATATCGCGGCGCTGGCCATCGCGATCGACAACCTCGCCCAGCAGCACGGCGCGACCGTCGCCGAGCTGCGGCACGAAGTTCGCGAACTGATGCCCCGCATACGCTTGCGCCAACGGCGACGCCCCCTCCGGCACACGATTGCCGGCGAGCACCTCGACGCCTTCAGGCGAGGCCAGTTGCGCGGGATCGAGCCCGAGCTGACGCGCCAACACCTCGTTCAACTTGATCAGGCGCGGCTCCGCCACCGGCGTCGGCGCCACCCGCGCGAAGAACCGGTCCGGCAGCCGCGCATAGCTGTTGTCGAAACCGAACTGGACGATGGCCTCGAGCTGTGCCGTCATAGGGGACCTCTCCTCGGCGGCGCGCTTTCGCCGCCGGTTCGATGAATGCTGTTGCCGTACATAGCGGGCCTAAGCAGAGTTCGCAAAAGTGTCCTACGCGGTTTTGCGATAAAACTCTGCTTAAGCAAGAATCTAAGCAGACGATTCGTTGGTCTTTCAACGAAAGTCTGCTTAGCGCCTCGGCGGCAAGAGCACGCGACGCAACCAGAAGGGCCCATCGCCATGAGCACCGCCGACACCATCGCCAAGTTCCGCGCCCTGCACGAGCGCGCCGGCACGTTCATCATCCCCAATCCCTGGGATATCGGCTCCGCCCGCCTGCTGGCCGACATCGGCTACGAGGCCCTGGCCACCACCAGCGCCGGTTATGCTTGGTCGCGCGGCAAGCCCGACGGCGGTATCTCCCGCGACGAGATGCTGGCCCACTGCGCCGAAATCGTCGCCGCCACGCCCTTGCCGGTGAATGCCGATCTCGAAAACTGCTACGCCCACGATCCCGCAGGCGTCGCCGAAACCATCCGTCTCGCGGGAGCAACGGGACTTGCCGGCGCCTCGATAGAAGACTCAACCGGCGACGCGGCCAAGCCGATCTACGACTTCGATCTGGCGGTGGAGCGTGTCCGCGCCGGCATCGCCGCCAACCGCGCGCTGGCCACCCCGATGCTGATCTGCGCCCGCGCCGAGAACTTCCTCAACGGCCGCAAGGACCTCGCCGACACCATCAAGCGCCTGCAAGCCTTCGAGGCCGCCGGCGCCGATGTGCTCTACGCACCGGGCCTTGCGACGATCGAGGACATTCGCGCGGCGATCAACGCCGTGAACCGCCCGGTCAACATCCTCGTCGGCAGCGGCAACCCCGATCTCACGCTGGCCGAATTACAGGCCGCCGGCGCCAAACGCATCAGCGTCGGAGGCGGCCTCGCCCGCGCCGCCTATGGCGAATTGCTGCGCGCCGCCAAGGAGATCAAGGAGAAGGGCGTGTTCACCTACGTCAAGTCCGCCCCGCCGACACCCGTCCTCAACAACGGCTTCGCGAAGTGGGATTGATCATTGCGGCAATGACACGTGTGGATGCCGCTGCTCTAGCGCTACAGGCTTGCTAGACTGCCCGACAGGGTTAGGCACCCTCTCACATGGCCAGCAGAGGCTGGGTTCGATCGATTCATGTGCAGCACTAGCTTGTGGTACCTGGCCACCTCTCCAGCAATCGTTTTCAAACAGTTAAACTTCCAAGATAAGAATAGACGTAGAATCAATGACTTGCTATACATGATTCGCCGCAGGCCGATAGAAAGTTGTTGATTCGCCCCCTGTCAAGATCTATCAATTGAAGTCTGGCTTACTTATGCTGCGTTGTGCGTTCGGTGCGCAGCGCGGTTGTGCTGCTTCGGAGGAACGGCAATGTTGTTGTCGAGGATTGTTAACTGGCTAACGCTGCGTGACTATGATCACGAGGTTCGCGCTGCGCACACGGCTGTAATTAAGAGGTTCGCGCGTGGGAACGTGACGTTCCAGAATGGCGACATACTAGATGAGGACGGACTTGACCAAGTCCGCGCGAGCGGTGATGTTGCGCTACGGGAGCTTATTCAGCAACTGAGCGCAATGGACGCCCTTGGAAAAAATAATAAAGTACAAGGATCTTCTAACAACCATCCGTCTTGAGTGGGACAAGGCTGAGAATAGCATAAAGATAGCAGAGCAAGTCGGAGGACAAGTAGTTTTTCCAGCAGTAAAAGAACTTCGATATGCCGGAAGAAGAATAATTGATGCACTTGCTCTGTGTTCTACCAATGGAGACAGTGAAAAGATTAAGCCACTGCTTGATGACGCGCTTTTTGATTGCTACAGAGCGCGCCATGATGCCGTGGACGTTGTCATATCTGTCATTGCATCAGAGCTAAACGTCGCAACCAAGCGAATTGGGTTTCGAGCTATTCTCGCTGCGTATCCTGAACTATCTAAGTTCGTTGAAGTATTAAATTCGGCTCAACAGAAAATTGCATCGTCACGTGGCATGCGTGATGAGCGCGAAAGCCTGTACAAGGCGCTTGAGGAAATAGAGCTTCAAGACCTTGTGAGTAGATACAGAGCGTTCAAAGCGTCCGAACCCTACATGAAGACAGTCACAAAGCAAGATCGGATCTATCCTCTCATTGGCTGGATTGTTGGATGCTTCGGGATTATTGTAGCGATCATTGCGTTACTTACTCGTAGATAGGGCTGGCAGACGTCTTGCGGGGCCAGACCTACGGGTTGCGCCCTCCCTCGCCCTGCGGAGCACAAATATTTCCATATGGCTTGACGAGAGAGCTAGGGCCTGTCGTCAGTTGAATCGAGTCTGTCGCGCCACGCCGCATCGAAAATCGTGTTCGACCGAGGCTGCCGTCGTCAGTCGAGGGATTCCCAAATCACTTTTTCTCTGACTCATGAGTTGTCGGCAATGGGGAGGCCGACAGAT
>CAMDPA010000465.1 GCA_945903565.1 Devosia equisanguinis
CGACGGCCCGCACCCTGAGATCTTTCGAGTATCCCTTCGCCATCGCGATCCCCGCCGTTGCTGCCGGTGGAATCCGAATCTGATTTGCGCGTCCGAGGGAATCCCCTGTAACTGTTTTGATTCACATCAAGTGGAAAGCGCTCTAGGAGAAGCTGAGGCGGCGGGCGCGCGGCAGCTCGATTAGTGCCCGGATCGTGCGCTCGTGTTAGGTTCCCCCCCATGAACGAGCTTTTCAGAAAGCCGATATCTTACCCCCGCCGCCCGGGCACGACCCAGGCCGGTGACGGCCGTCCGCGCCGCAAGTGGAGTGTCGATGAGGTCCAGATGATGATCGAGGCTGGCATCATGGAGAGCGGCGAACGATTCGAGTTGATCGGGGGAGATCTCGTCGCAATGGCAGCCAAGGGGCAACATCACGAGCTGCTAAAGATTGCACTCAATGATTTCTGGATCAGGAAGCGTCCTCCCGAAGTGAGGGTCGCCCAGGAAACGCCGCTGCAACTCAGCGAGAACGACGCGCCGGAGCCTGAGTTCATCGTCTATCCTGCTGCTATTAAGGCTCCGCAAGTGCGTGGCGATACGGTGCTGCTTGTCGTCGAAATCGCGGATTCGAGCATCGGCCACGACCTCAACTTCAAGGCGTCACTGTATGCGAGCTTTGGGGTACGCGAGTATTGGGTGATCAATGCACGCCGGCGGGTCACGACGGTGTTGAGCGTACCGGGAGCGGATGGGTTCTCGTCGCGGCAAGAGTTTGGGGGCGATGCCCTGCTCACACCACTCCTCGTGCCGATGCTGGCCGTGCGTCTCGATGACCTCGATTTGGAGTGAAAGCGCGCGAGCTGCGGGAGAGGCACGCACAATGACCGTTCACCGTCGCGAAGTGCTAGCTGTTGCTGTCTGCGGAATTGCGGACACGGCGTCTCGGACAACGATGGCCCAGGCACCAGGAACGGCGTCGGTTGAACATGCGCCAGAACTGCGCCGGCACTTCATCGCCGAGGCCGAGCGGATGCGCCGTCAGGCCGTCGCGGCGGGGGATCAGTCTTACGGCGCTATTGTCGTGATGGGCGATGTCATTGTCGGCTGGGGGCCGAGCCGGGTTGTCACCTCTCGCAACGTGAACGCACATGCCGAACGGGTAGCGATCTGGAATGCTCGCGAGCGGTGGGGGCCCAGCGGCGTCGCTGGTGCCGTGATATTTTCGACCTCGCGGCCCTGTTCGGAGTGCGAGGCGGCTGCCGCCGAAGCCGGCATCGCGCGCATGTTCTGGGGTCCGCAGGGTGTGGACGCGGGAGTGCCGCGGCGGCGGTGAGCGCTCTTGCTGGGGCCCAGAGCACGCGTCATGGGACCCAGCGCCATGTTTTTGCTTGGAAACGGGGCTGCGAACCGCTAGGCGTGAGCCCCGGATTTCATCACCGTGACAACCCAATCCGCACCGGAAGGAGCCCCCATGCGCGTCTATTACGATCGTGATGCCGACATCAACCTCATCAAAGGCAAGAAAGTGGTCGTCGTCGGCTACGGCAGCCAGGGCCATGCCCACGCCCTGAACCTGCGCGATTCCGGCTGCAAGGAGGTTGCGATCGGGCTGCGCAAGGGCTCCGCCAGCGCCAAAAAGGCCGAGGGCGAGAAGCTCAAGGTCATGGAAGTCGCGGACGCCGCCAAGTGGGCCGACGTCGTGATGATGCTGACGCCGGACGAGCTGCAGGCCGACATTTACCGCGAGCATCTCCATGCCAACATGAAGAAGGGCGCCGCCCTGATGTTCGCGCACGGCCTCAACGTGCATTTCAGTCTGATCGAGCCGCGCGCCGACCTGGACGTCGGCATGGTCGCGCCGAAGGGCCCGGGTCATACGGTTCGTGGCGAGTACCAGAAGGGCGGCGGCGTGCCCTGCCTGATCGCGATCCATCAGGACAAGAGCGGCAACGCGCACGACACGTTCCTGTCGTATGCCTCCGCCATCGGCGGCGGCCGCTCCGGCATCATCGAGACGACCTTCAAGGAAGAGTGCGAGACCGACCTGTTCGGCGAGCAGGCCGTGCTGTGCGGTGGCTTGGTCGAATTGATCCGCGCGGGTTTCGAGACGCTGGTGGAAGCCGGCTATGCGCCAGAAATGGCCTACTTCGAGTGCCTGCACGAGGTGAAGCTGATCGTCGACCTGATCTATGAAGGCGGCATCGCCAACATGAACTACTCGATCTCGAACACCGCCGAGTGGGGCGAGTACATGTCCGGTCCGCGCGTGATCACGCCGGAGACGAAGGCCGAGATGAAGCGCATCCTGACCGACATCCAAAAGGGCAAGTTCACGGCCGAGTGGATGCAGGAGTGCAAGGCCGGGCAGGCGCGCTTCAAGGCAACCCGGCGCCTCCACGACGCCCACCAGATCGAAGATGTCGGCAAAAAGCTGCGCGATATGATGCCGTGGATCAAGTCGAAGGCGCTGGTGGATAAGACGAAGAATTGATCGTCAAAAAGGGGGCGGATCCAAAGGGTCTGCCCCTTACGTCGACCGGGACACCTCGGCTGAGGGATAGCAGGTCGTTTGGCGTGGCATCGGTGCATCGACCCTGAGCGAAAATGCGGGATCAGCGTTTCCGGCCACTCCGTACCGATTGCCGAACTGAGCGAGGTGCAGCATTCTGGCGAGGCAGTGAAACTCTTTAAGTGGGAGTATTGTCATGCGTTGGATTTCTGCAATCGCTTTGAGCACGGCCCTCGCTCTGGCATTCACGTTCTCGGTCAGCGGCGACGCCGAGGCGTCTAAACGGAAGAAGGCGGCACCAAAAGCCAAGCTCTGTTCCGCGACGACGATCGACAATAAGAAGGTCAGCTTCCGCTGCAAGGCGAGCGAGAAGTGCTGCTACGACGGTCTGATGGCCAAGGGCAATTGTGTTCCGGCCGGTCAGGTCTGCTTCTGAGGTCGTTTGCCGGCCCGGCGAATGTGTGGTCGTAGGTTCGCACAGTGTCGGGCTGGTATCGGCTCGTTGATCGCAGTACTGAGCAGCGTTGCTTTGCGTGTCAAATCGCAAACACGTTGATGGCGTCAGCTTGGAACTTTGCGGGCGCAATGCGATCTAATCCGAGATGACAGGCCGTCAGCGCGTCTTTGCGTGAGCCGTATTTCGGCCATGCTGCGATCTGACTTCGAGAGGTTCCAGACGAGATTTTGCGCCTGCTGACCAGTGATTTCGAAGCCAGCGATAATGAACAAGCGTTCATATCTGGATGTGTGATCCTCGGCCAGGTCCGCAACACAGGTGCAAAAGCGTTCGGCCCGGTCGCGTTGGAAGTGTCGGACGATCGTCATGCAAGCGCCGGTGAATTCGGCCCGCTCATCGGACAGGTAGGCCGTTCCAGCTTCGAGATCGTAGGTAGTCACCTCCACCGGGGTAAAGCTTTGTTCGCGCAAGTAATAAGCCGGCAGGAGTATTCCGGCGATGATCACCACGCTGGCGGCGGCCATCAGCGTACTTTTCAGAATTTGCACAGCTCCTCCACACAGTATCGCTGGTTCATGACAAATCAGATCGCCATGCCGCTTTGTTGTTGTTGTTGATCGCCGCGCTTGGCCCAAGTGGAGTTGCGAAGTTTCAATCCGTTACGTCAATCAAGCTGAATGACTGCAGTTCGGCATTGCGCCATTTATGAAACGTCAATTGTACTGTTTTCTCGAGCAAGCGCTTTGGATTTGAGACACGCGGCGGGTCGCAGTCTCGCCGACTTCGCGGATCTGACTGCGGCTGAGGCCCGAAGTCGCGAGCCCGTGAATGAGCCCGGCGGCGGCGCGGAGCGATGGGTCGAAGCCGACCTTGAGGAGAACCCGATCGTAGCGCGAGCCTTCGTCCTCAGCTTTGTCGGCCAGACAGTCGCACATATCCTCGGCATTCGTGCGACTCAGCGCACTGTGGCTTCCCATACAAGCTTCTACCAATTCGATGCGTTCGCCTGGAAGGTAAGCCGTTCCCGGCTCGAGATCGTAGGCGGTCACTTCCACAGACGTCGACGTGACGTAGTGTATACCGGCCACCGGTATCAGCATGAACACGGTGACACCGAAGGCAACGACGCCGACGAAGAAGAACTTAAAGTACAACATCGCAGCCTCCCCAGATGCGAACTTCACCAGATCAAGATCGCATGTGAAGATTGTATTTCCGTTGAGCTGGCGAGCCGTT
>CAMDPA010000466.1 GCA_945903565.1 Devosia equisanguinis
CTGCGCAAGGGCGCGGCCCGCACCGTGAAGGCGCTGATGAAGCTGATCGGCCGCCTCATCAAGACGTTTGCACCCGACGAGTGCGCGAACTACTTTCGCCACGCCGGATACGGGTAGCGACCCAGATCAGGTGGAAAATGCTCTAGACGAGGTACAGAGCCAAACATACATGTTGTTGACACCAAACCTCGCCTTGATGCCCAGGCATTTACTCAAGCTACCGGCAACCAATTTGGAAGTGCAGCGAGCCCGGATCATCGCCGCCATCGACATGCTCTTCGCCGGCAGTTAGCAAACGCGGCAATTGCCCGGCTCTTGCCATTGCCTCGGCTGGCCGGCGACCGCTAAGAGTACACAATACCTGAAGCATCAAAAGGGGGCTGCCGACACATGCAGCAGAGGATCAAGAGTGCCGCCGCCGGCAAAACTATGACCCGCGAGGAGCTTCTCGCGCGCGCCGAGGCGTTGATCCCCGTGCTCGCCTCGCGCAGCTCGGAGGCCGAAAGCCTGCGCCGCTGCCCCGATGCCACGGTGAGGGACTACATCGACAACGGCCTGCTCAAGATCTGTCAGCCCAAGAAATACGGCGGCTGGGAGCTCGGCTACGACGTGCTGTGCGAGGTGACGCAGACGCTGGCGCGTGGCTGCGGCAGCCAAGCCTGGGTCCACATGGTGCTCGCCGACAACCCGCTGAAGATGTCAGCCTGGAGCCTGCAAGCGCAGGACGACGTGTGGGGGAAGAATACCGACCAGAAACTCTGCGTCGCCGTCGCCGCGGTCGGCAAGGCGCGCGAGGCCGATGGCGGCATCGTCTGGAACGGCACGCACGGTTTCTCGTCCGGCATCGATCACGCCGACTGGGTGATCTGCGGCGGCAACATCATTCGCGAGGGCAAGCCACCCGAAGGCTGCTTCGTCGTGATGCCGACCAGCGAGGTCCGCATCATCGACGACTGGCACGTGATGGGCCTCGTCGGCTCCGGCTCCAAAAGCTTCGAGGTCAAGGACGTGTTCGTGCCTTGGCACCGCGTCGTCAAGAAAACTGACTACGACGAGGGCACAGCACCCGGCACGCTCTACTACACCTCCGCCGTATCGAAGCTGCCGCGTGGTGGCGTCTCGGCTGTGAGCTATACTGCGGTGGCCGTCGGCGTCGCCGAAGGCTTCCTCGACAATTACGTGAAGCAAACTGCAACCCGCAAATCGCGCGGCAACGCCATCGCCGGCCAACCCGGCATCCAGATGGGCATCGGCATCTCGTCGGCCGAGATCGAAGCCGCCAACCGCATGTATCTCGGCTCGATCCGCGAATGCATGCAGACGATCGAGCGCGGCGAAACCTACACGAAGATGGAAAACCTCAAGGGCAAGCGCAACGCCTGCTACGCGGCCCAGCTCGCGATGCAAGGCGTATCGCGCCTGTTCAACGCCGCCGGCGGCCGCGCGCTCTATACCGACAGCGTCCTGCAACGCCAGTTCCGCGACTGTTACGCCGCCTCCGCCCACCACTCCCTCGTCTGGGATACCGCAGCACAGGGATTTGGCGCGTATGCGCTGGAACAGGCGAAAGAAGGCACCAGGGATTAGGTATCAGGGGCCAGGGAGAGATGCTCTTTTTCTCCCTGGCCCCTACTCCCTACTCCCCCACTTCGGAGTTCACCCATGATCAAAACCAGCGGCGTCCTGCATTTCACGATCCCGGTGAAAGACCTCGACCGTTCCGAGAAATTCTACACGGAGATACTCGGCCTCACGAAAGTCCGCCGGAACAGCCACATGGTGTTCATGCGTGATGGCTCCGACTATTTCGTGCTGACTCATTCGGAAAACCCGATCGAGCCCAACAAGGCCGACAAGCACGACATCCACAGCGCCTTCAAGGTGACGGCGGAAGCCTACGAACAGGCCAAGACCTTCCTCGCCTCGAAGGGCATCAAAGTGTTCAAGGAAGAGGACCGCCACCACGGCACCTTCCGCGGCAAGAGCGCCTATTTCCACGACCCCGACCGCAACGTGATCGAGCTGATGCACCTCACCGAGCCACCGATTTCGGAGATGGATGAGAAGGCGCATTCGTAGGTTGGGTTAGGCGCGCGGGCGCGCCGTAACCCAACGACGGAGCCACGGCAATTCGAGGATAGAGACCCGACATGCGACCGCAAACGTCTCGCCGGGAATGTCGGGTCTCGCGTCATCGCGGAGCGATGCTCCGTATCGAAGCTCTACCCGACTTGACGCCACCGCAATATGCGAACGCCGCGAACCACTCACCGAATGGCCCTGGGGTCGTCGCACGGCACGATACCCATTCCGCCGCCTCTGCCGACACCGTTCCCAAAGCACACGGTCGGTTTCCTGGCTGCCGGTTCCGGGGCCCTTGCGGCAGGCCGCGGCTCGGCTCTCGACGGCGTGGCGCGGCGCGCTTCCTCGGACGGCCTGCGTGGCGGCGATTTCAGCACGGCCTCACGCACCCTGAGCTTTTTCTGCGGCGCCGGGCGCACGATGGATACGCACCGTCCATTGACGACCTTCTCGCTGCTGTCGCAGTCGACCGGACAGACCCGCCCGCGCCTCTGCTTCAAAGCCTCCAACGCCTCGTCCGTCGGCTCCTCGGTCGACATCGCGGCCTTGGAGAACTTGGCGAACTCGCGCAACGCAGACTGCGAGCGCGTGCTCCAGATGCCATCGATGCTGCTCGCGCCGCAGCCAACGCGATTGAGCTCGAACTGGATGTTCTTCACCAGCACCTCGTCCGCCTGCTCGCGCATGCGTCGCAGGTCATCGGCGCTTGCAGGTGGAGCGCTTACAAGTGGAGCCGGCCGGGCGACAGCCGCCTGCTGGGATCCCTTCTGTGCCGCTTCGCTTTTCAGTCGCTCGACCATCTGCCGGGCCGTGGATGCGAACACGCCGGTCGGATAACGATCCAGGAAACCCTGCAGCGCAGCGGCATCGCTACTGGCGCGCACGCCTTCCCAATGCGCGTACTCGGAAACCGCCGACAATTCCCGCTGCGGCGCATCGGCCCGCGGCTTGTTGGCGAGTTCCCGCGCCGCGTCCGCGAACACCCCGTTGGGATAGCGCTCAAGGTAACGCCGCGCGGCCGAACTGTCACCCGATGCCCGGACGCCCTCCCACAGCGCAACCTCCTCGGAAGCACCCGCCGCCGGCCGTTGCTGAACTGCCGCCAGCCGGCCCATCATCTGCCGGGCAATCGACGCATACTCGCCCCTGGGATAACGGTCGACAAAGCGCTGCAGCGCCTGCGGATCCTCGGACTTGCGCACGCCTTCCCATAGCGCGGTTTCCGTAGGTGTCGGCGGCTCGCCCGTCAGGTAGACGCGCCGCGCCAGACCGTTGTTCTCCCACGGCTGCTGTGCGCCCCCGGTTGCACCCACCACGGATTCCTTGACGTGCTGGAACAAATTCAGATGATCGAGGCCCGGCTTTTGAAGCTCGGCCGACAGCGCGGCGGCATAGGGCCCGCTGCGCTCGCCACGATCGCTCGCGGTGCGTCCCGGCGCGCTGGCGTAGGCGACGAAAAAGCCCTGCAGCTCGGCGATCGGCAGCAGCCCCTTGGACGTATCCCGCGTCGGCAACTGCAGCTCGTTGCGGCAGGCATCGAACACCACGAACTTCGTCGCACCCTGCGCCCGCTCGAGCAGCTTCATGACGTCGTCGAGCTTCACGCTCTCGTCCCAGAACGTCGTGGTGCCGGGATCGCGCGCGTCGATCGGAATCAGATAGTTCATATTGGTGTCGCGCTCGGCGGCGCCATGGCCCGAATAATATAGAAATCCGATCGCGCCCGGTCCCGCGACGATGAGCTGGCTCGCCAACTGACGCACCGCCTGCAGGATCACGCTGCGCCGGGCATCCTTGATGAGCGGCAACACCTCGAAACCCTGCTTACGCAGAGATTCCGCCACCATGACAATATCGTTGTGCGGGTTCTTGAGCGCCCCGACCGATGCATCGTACGACTGGTTGCCGATCAGTAAGGCAATCCGCCGCTCCTGCGCCGAAGCCGGCTCGCAACTAAGGACATATCGCAGAATAACGGCTACGAGTTCCCCGGTCTGCGTGGGCTGATTGTATAGTTCCATTCGGGATGGAAGTCATCGCCGACAAGCTTGACCGCCGCCAACTCGGCTTTGCTGACCTTGATGCCTTTCTCATAGGTTC
>CAMDPA010000467.1 GCA_945903565.1 Devosia equisanguinis
GACAAGCCGCCGAACGAGGCAGATCAACCCCTGACGCGTTGCACGACGATTTCACCTGCGCCGATCCGGTCACGCCGGACGGAACGATGCCGCGCGCCAACGGCCACCGTGGTCAACGCCATCGCCCTGGTGCATGATCCGGGCTAGGCGCGTGGTAGTATGAGAGGCCGAGGATCATGACAAAGGCAGAGGCAGCTAGCGTCGCCTGCAGCCACATCTGCCAGACGCCATAGCTCGAGGCGAGCAGCGTCGCCATCGCGGCGAAGTGTGCCGTCGCCATCGCTCGAACCGCCGCCGGCAGCATCCAGATCGCTGCCAGGGTCAACAGCCCCGTGACGAGCATGAGAGCGGCACCGACGCCGCCGAGTTCGAACCAAATCTGCAGGAAGAAATTGTGGGCGTGCCGGCCGGTCGAAATGGCAAACTCGCGCGATTGTTGGGCAGGGGATGCAGCCTCGAGATTGCGGGTGACCGCCGGGGTGGCATCCGCGCCGATACCCAACAGGGGGGCATTCGGTACGAGCTTGGCCGTCTCATGCCAGATCACGATGCGATGGCGCGCCGAATGGAACAGCCAGGGAGATTCGTGGAGCCCGGACTTGTAGGCAACCAATGCCAGCGGAACAATGAGAAGGGTTGCCGTCAGCCAAGCCGTACCGACGGCCAGAATCGCAACGCGCGGCATCAGTCGAGCCAGCGCGAAGACCACGATGCCCACGACGAGCGCTGTCTGAGACGATTGATGTCCGCTCGCTGCGATCGCCAGAATTGCGCCGATCCCGCCCGCCATCAGCAGCGGCCGACGGAGAAGATCTGACACGCCGTTCGAGGCGGTCCCGATCGCGGCGGCATCCGATACCCGCATGCGCTGCCGCTCGCTGGCAAGCCAGAAGTTCGCCATCGTGATAGCGGGCCAAAACAGCACGCTCAAAAGTGCTATGCGGCGATTGAGTTCGGCTTCGGTACGCCCCACGACGACGCCGTCGGCAACGTGAATGTGCTTTGGCGTATTCGGTCGCAAGAACTCGAAATGCGTGAGGATCCAGCGGTTGACCACCTCTCCTGTCGCGACCTCGACGGCGAGCAGGATGCCGAGAAGGCACATCGTCGTGACGAAGACGCGCGCCGCGCTATCGCGGACGCCATCATCGACGGCGAGCGGCAGACGGACCGCGGCGTAGAGCAAAGCGACGAGCAGTCCCAGGTAGAGGGCTTTGGGCGCGCCGGCCGCAGGAACCGGCGACCACGCCGCGCTCATCAATGCCCAGAGTGCGAGCAATGCAAGCGACCAGAACGCCAACTCTCCGGGCGGCCGTATCCAGCCCAAGGGCTCGGCGGGAGCTTGGATGCTTACCGGATTTGCAATTAAGCCACAGTTGCCGGCCACTAGCGCCGCGAGCATGAACAGCGGCGCCACGACCGACATGGAGCGCGGCATCATCGCGAGGATCAAACAGATGACCGGGGCCGCTGCGACCCACCCGTTGCGCCCGAAAGGATGCGCTGCGCTATTGTGCAAGCTCGCCGCTCCTCTGTTCGACGTAACCGCAGGATGGCTGCCCGCAAACCACGCAGCGGCCTGGCGTGTGCGTACTGCTCGCCGCAATTGATGCGGAACTGGGGCCGGAGCCCGATTCATCGCCATTTGAATGACGCGCGTGCGCCCGCTGCAATGCCTTGAAGAATACGTAGTTGACCAATCTATCGGGTGCGACGCGCGCGAGGAACAGCAACGCCAATCCCTTGCTGAACCCGATCCGGCTCCGTTCTCCGTCATCGGCTGCCGCTGTCCACTGCCGACGAAGCCCCGACCACGTGTAGAGTTTGGCGTTGCGCCTGCGGATGGCGCGCCAGAGCGAGGCGTGGGTACGAGCCGAGCGGCTCAACAGCATACCGGATTGCGAGACCTCGTAGAGAAACAGCGGCCGATCGATGCGGATGCCAAAGTAGCCGTGCCGTTGCAGGCGGACGTTGAATTCCCAGTCCTCGAATCCGCCGGTCATGTTCACGTCGTAGCCGCCTGCTTCCTGCCACGCCGCGCGAGGCATCAGGCAGCAGTAGGGAATGCGATTGACGAACAACTGGTCGAACCGGTTGTACCGGCGCTCCAGAACGGTGCGGAAATCCCCTTGCGTCAGCATGTCGGCGAAGACGAAGCCGCGGCCTTGCCTCGCGTCGAGCATCGCCGTTGCGCGTTCCAGGAAGCAAACGGCGAGGCGGTCGTCGCAGTCCAACGGGAGCACATACTCTCCCCGGGCTGCTGCAAATCCGGTGTTGCGGGCAGCGGGCAAACCCTGGTTCGATTGGCTCACGACCTTGATCGATGCCGGCAGGCTGGCGATCGCTGCTGCGGTCGCCGCGTCAGTGGAACCGTCGTCGATGAGGATGACCTCGAAATCGCGGAAGGTCTGAGCGTCGAGCGTATCGACCAAACCAGAGAGAAACCGACCGCCATTGTAACAGGGGACGACTACGGAAACCTTCGGCGCCCGCGGTTCAGGCATGATGGCGCTCCCCTCCGGCGACGAAAGCTCATCGGTGGCCGCACCGCGGGGGCGAGCTATCGCCCAGATCTCGCCCCAGATGGTCTGCAACTCGGTCAACTCGAAGCCTGAGTTCGTCAACTCGCGGCGCAAATCTTCTCGCGTCGGCTCGATCTTGTGGTCGGGGTCGGAATAGTAGTTGGCGCCGAGTTCCCGGCGCATGGGCAGCGTCCAGTCGCGCTCGAACAGCGGCAGCCTGATCAGGAAGCGCTTGGCCTCGGTCGCCTTCGCCAAGGCGCGCAGAAAACCTTCGCGGTCAGCGATGTGCTCGAGCACGTTCGACAGCACCACCACGTCCCATGGCCCCTCGGGGCTGGTGCGGGTCGCGTCGCCTTCGACAAAACTCAGGTTCGGTGGATTGTCGGACGCCTTCGCCTTGCCGAGTCGGCCGGGATCATTGTCCATCCCGACGACTTTCGAACCCGGACGCGCGCGCGCTATCGAACGCGCGACGGCACCCATCCCGCATCCGACGTCGAGCACCTTCTCGCCATCCGTAATGCGGTCGATGAAGTATTGATGATAGCCGATCAGGCGATGCTTGGGATGGGTGCCGTTGCCGAACGCCATCGCGCGCTCATTGATCACGTGCGTGAGGTCATCCTCGACCGCGAACAATCTCGACAGGCCCGCGCCGGGGTTCTTGTCGCGCGACTCGAGAACGAATATGCCCTTGATCACGCCATGGCGAATCCTGGTCGGCACGATGCGCCAGACCACGGCCAGCAAATCAGACAGACCCAGCAGGAACTTCTTCAAGCCAACACATCCCAGGATCGAGCCCGCACGGCGCCCCGCAAGTGTTGCGGTCGCAAACTCAAGGCTGGCGGACTAAAGCATGGATGACGTTGGAGGCGCAAGACAACCACCTGGACTGCGCGGAGCCCAGCGACCACCGCAATGCGAGTTCGGTCGCCGGACGGCAATACGCCATTCGCCCAGCGTACCGTCGCTTCCGGCTTTGGAGTAGATTAGTATGCCGACCTGTGCCATTTGCTGGCTGTTGCCTGCTGCCGCTCGAACCTTAAAAAAACTCGCGCAGTAATTTGCCGATGGCATCACGATCCGGAAGTGATGGAGGGAAATATGCGCCGCGACGACCGCGAGTTCGACCCGAGCGAGGGGATCGACGAGTTGGATGCCATTGCCGCGCAATGGACTGCGAAGTGGCAGAAGGCCGGCGGGCCGGAAGCCAACTTCGAAGACATCAAGCGGCGGGACGAATACGCCGCGCTCGATGCCATCGTGCGCCAATTGCCGGTGGGGTCTCGTCTATTGGACGGGGGCTGCGGCATGGGCGCGTGGACCGTCCATTTCACGCGACGGGGCTATCCCACCGTCGGGCTCGACATCTCGAAGCCGACAGTAGCGGCATTGCGTGGTCTATTCCCCGATATCCGCTTCGACATCTGCGACATCCGCAAGACGGGCGAACCGGACAACAGCTTTGATCTCTATTTTTCGTGGGGTACATTCGAGCACTTCGAGGAAGGGTTCGGACCCGTCGTCGACGAAGCATTCCGTATCCTGAAGCCGGGCGGCAGGCTGCTCATCTCCACGCCGTTCGACAACCTCCGCCACAGCTCGGCCGCTTCGTTGGCTCGCGCGCGGAACGTGTCGCCGACCAAGAACAAGAC
>CAMDPA010000468.1 GCA_945903565.1 Devosia equisanguinis
ACCAGCAATTCGCGACGCCATAGTGGCACAATCGCGCTTGGCGCGGTGAGGCAATCCAGTCGTCCCCAACGAGAGACCGTTTGAATGATGATCAGCTCCGCATCCCAGCTTCAGGCATTCAAGTCCTTGGCGGAACCGCTTCGCGTCGCGCACGTCACACTCCGCAATCGCATCGTCATGGGCTCCATGCACTCTGGGCTGGAGTGCTCGCAGGACGAGGCGGGCTTCGACCGCTTGGCCCGCTTTTATGCGGAGCGCGCACGCGGCGGCGTGGCGCTGATTGCAACCGGCGGATTCGGGCCCAACGCCGCTGGCCGGCTCGCCGCCGAGGATCTGCCGTTCGAGACGCCCCACCAGGTGAAGCTGCATGCGCGCGTGACCACGGCGGTACACGATGCCGGCGGACTGATCGTGCTGCAGATCGTGCACGCGGGCCGCTACGGCTATCACGACGACATCGTTGCGCCCTCCCCGATCAAGTCGCCGCTCAACAAGACCGGCCCGGTCGAACTGACGCAAGCCGCCATCCAGCAAACCATCGCCGACTATGTCACGTGCGCGCGCCTTGCCCGCGAGGCCGGTTACGACGGCGTCGAGGTGATGGGATCGGAAGGCTATCTGATCAGCCAGTTCCTCGCGCCCCGAACCAATCATCGCACGGACCAATGGGGCGGCAGCCTGGAGAACCGCGCACGGTTCCCGGTCACGGTCGTGCGCGAGATCAGGGCGGCGCTGGGCGCGGATTTCCTGATCGTGTTCCGGCATTCCGTGCTCGATCTCGTCGACGGCGCGCTATCGTGGGACGAGACCGTCTGGGTGGCGCAGCAGGTTGCGGCGGCGGGTGCCGACATCCTCAGCACCGGCATCGGCTGGCACGAAGCGAAGGTGCCGACCATCGCAGGCGTGGTCCCGCATGCCGCGTTCACCGATGCGATCGGAAAGCTGAAGCGCGCGGTCTCGATTCCGGTCACCGCAAGCAATCGCATCAATTCCCCTGCCATCGCTGAGCGGCTGATCGCGTCGGGCGACGCGGATCTCATCTCGATGGCGCGGCCGATGCTTGCCGATGCGGACTTCGCCAACAAAGCCTTCGCCGGCAAGGCGGACGAGATCAACGTGTGCATCGCCTGCAATCAGGCGTGCCTCGACCACTACTTCGAAGGCAAGGTGATCTCGTGCCTCGTCAATCCCAGAGCCGGCCACGAAGCCGACTATTCGCCCGCTCCGGTTGCGAGCCCAAAGCGCATTGCCGTCGTCGGCGCGGGCATGGCCGGTCTCACCGTGGCGATCGAGGCGGCCAAGCGCGGCCACAAGGTCGAGCTGTTCGAGGCCGCCGCTGTCATCGGCGGACAGATGAACCTCGCAGCCCGCATTCCCGGCAAGGCCGACTATGCCGAAGCCGTTCGCGCTTATGGCGCGCAATTGCGCGCACTCGGCGTTCCCATTCATCTGAACGTGCGGGCCGATACCGAAACACTCACGCGCGAAGGCTTCGATGACTTCGTGATGGCAACCGGCGTACGCCCGCGCGGCCTCGATTTACCCGGCGCGGACGATCCGCGCGTGGTGTCCTACGAAGAGGCCTTGTCGGGCCGCGCGAACCTCAGCTCCCGCATTGTCGTAGTCGGCGCCAGCGGCATCGGTCACGACGTCGCGCTGTTTCTGGCCCATTCCGACCATGCCGCGTGCGTCGATCCCGCCGCGTTCGCCAGCCGTTGGGGCATCGGAGGTGCGCCACGGATATCGCCGCCCGCCAGGCACGTCACATTGCTCAAGCGTTCGCCGGGTTCGTTCGGACGCACGCTCGGCAAGACGACGGGCTGGATCATCCGCCAGGAACTGCGCGATCTCGGCGTGCAGCAATTTTCGGGCGTGAACTATCAGCGGATCGACGCGAGCGGCCTGCACATCACCAGCGAAAAGGGCACCGCCTGTCTGCCCTTCGACACCCTGGTCGTATGCGCCGGGCAAATCTCGGAGCGCACGCTGGCGGATCAACTCGCCGGCATGGACAAGCGCGTCCACATCATCGGCGGCGCACGGCTTGCCACCGAACTCGACGCCAAACGCGCCGTCGAGGACGGCGTGCGGCTGGGGTTGGCGATTTGAACGGGTAGGGCGGGCAAGCGCATTCCGCGCAGCCCGCCCTTCGATCATGACAGCACTCAAACGTGCTCCACCAGCGGACGGCGCACGTATTCCGGCGCGACGATCGCATCGATCACCCAGCGTTTGCCGGACTTCACGGCGGCAAGTCCACGCTTCAACGCGGCGGGCACGTCCTCGATGTTGGTGACAAGCTCGCCGTCCCAGCCGCCTTGTGCCTTGGCGACCGCCACGAGATCGGGAGCGGGCCCCTCAATGCGCTGGCCGACGTGGGCGTTCTCCTCGGGACGATGGCGATCATGCGCGATATGGCGCTGATGCTCCTCGTCGTTGAAGTACGAGCGGTTGTTGGCGACGATCACCAACAGCGGGATCTCCTGGTTGGCCGCGCTCCAGAACGCGTTGGAGCCCATCATGAAGTCGCCATCGCCGAGAATCGCCACCGGCAACCGGCCCGGGTGCTTGTCGCGCAGCGCGAGGCCTGCGCCGACCGCCATGCCGGGTCCACCGCCGACGCCGCCGCCACCGTTCGAGCCGAGGAAATCGAGCGGATGCTCGACCGTATTGGCGTTCGGCGGCCAGCCGAGCGAGCGGGCGATGATGCAAACCTTCTCGTCCACAATGGCAGCCGAGAACAGCCGCGCGAGATCGGCGACGCCATACGCGCCAGACGTTTTCTCGGGCGGGGCGACCTTGGGCACCGCGCGCGTTGCCTTCGGCTTCTTGGCGACGTTGGCTTTCGCGAGACCTTCGAGCAGCGCGGTCACGCCGGCTTCGCTCGTTACCGGCAGCCAGACGTCGGCGGCGGGCAGGATCTGGTAGTCCATGCTCCAACCGTTGTGCACGACGTGGTCGTTGGAGATGTTGATGACCGTCGGGCTCGTGCTGTCGCCGGGCGGGAACGCCTGATTGATCGTGCCGCCGGCATCGACCCAGTCGAGCGACACGATGCAATCGCTGTTCTTCACGAGCTCCAGGATATTCGGACGCAAGCGCCACGGCACCTCGCCGGCGTAGGCGGGATGCGTGGTCGGGAAGCTCGCGGCGTCCTTCGACGAGGTGATGACGCGCGCGCCGATCCACTCGGCGAGTTCCACGCGCTTCTTCCAGCCTTCTTCCGAGCGCGTGCAGCGGCCCGAAAGGATGAGCGGGTTCTTCGCAGCAGCAAGCGCCTTCACGGCGGCCTCGACCATCGCGCGCGGCGGCTCGAGATCGGCGGGCGGGGCGAAGCGTTTCACCGGCTCCATCTTCGGCGCGGCGTCGAGCGGCATTTCCTGCACGGCGGCGTCGAGGTTCACGTAGACCGGGCCGCACGGGCGGGCCATGGAGATCTGGAACGCGCGGCGGATCGCTTCGACGGCAGCCCCCGGCGAGGCCGGCTGGTCGTCCCATTTCGTATAGCCGCGGATCAGCGCGCCCTGATCGGCACAGGTGTGGATCCAGTCGATCCACGGGCGGCGCTTCATCGCGTCGACCGGGCCGGTGGCGCCGAGAATGACGACCGGAGCGCGATTGCACCAGGCGTTGAAGATGCCCATCGTCGCGTGCATCAGGCCGACGTTGGAGTGCACGATCGCGATCAGCGGCTGGTTCGTCACCAGCGAATAGCCGTGCGCGATGCCGATCGCGTGCTCCTCGTGCAGGCACACGATCATCTTCGGCGCCTTGTTGCCGAGATAGTTGACGAGGCTGTCGTGCAGGCCGCGATAGCTCGCGCCGGGGTTCAGCGCGGCATAGGGGATATTCTGCTCGCGCAGCGCCTGGGCGATCACGTCGCTGCCCCACAGGGCATTGGCGCCACCCGACGTCACCGTTCGGCCGCCGGCATTGGATGGTTGCTCGGACATTTGCGTTTCCTCTTTCGCTCTTGGTCGGGGGCGTTTGTAGAGGAGTAGAGCGCGGGATGTCCATCCGCACTGGCTAGCCCGGATTATGCACCAGACCTTGGAAAATCGTTGGCAGTTGTGGTGCAAGTGGCGAGATTCACGTAACAATTCGGTGTCGAGACGAAGAGTGCCGCGTATCAACGCTACGCCACAACCGCCATGACCCAAGATACCCCAGCCGAA
>CAMDPA010000469.1 GCA_945903565.1 Devosia equisanguinis
TCCGGCCCATCACGCTCGATGCGTCTTCGTCATCGCCAATTCCGCCGTTGCCACCGTTTCGCCCGGCCGTGGAGGTGCTGCCCGGCTGGCCGCTACGGCCCATGCTCTCCTCCTTGTCGACAAAGTTGAAGTGGCCGCGATCCTTGATCACGCGCCGCTCGATCGGGCTGTTATCGCGCCCTAGAAAGATCTCCGGCTCGCCCGCATACGACCTCAACATCAAGTAGTCGGCGCCGAGCACCACGACGACCGCAAGTGCGGCAGCGACCCGCTTTGGCAGGCTCGGCTGGCGCCAGGCCGCGTAAAGAAGCAGTCCGGAGGCAAGGAGAAACAACACGGCGGAAAAAAAAACAGTCGGCGACAACTCGGGCATGGCGTGCTCCGGGACATGGATTAACGTTCCGTTTATCGAGCAAGTCGCGTGCCAATCCCGGGCGTCACGGCGGCTGTTGTATCGGCTGCGTGGACCGGCTACGCCAGCCCGATGACCGACGACACCGACAAAGCCCCCCTCACCGAGCTGTTGACCGTGCGCGACTGGCTGCGGTTCGCCACGAGCCGCTTCCGCGCGGCCGGCCTCACATTCGGCCACGGCACCGCCAGCGCGCTCGACGAGGCGGCGTTCCTCGTGCTTGAGACGTTGCATCTGCCGATCGACCAGCTCGAGCCCTGGCTCGACGCCCGGCTGACGACGCCGGAACGTGCGAGCGTCCTGGACATCATCGAGCGCCGCATCGCCACACGCAAACCCGCGTCGTATTTGACCGGCACAGCCTACATCCAGGGCCTTCGCTTCGTCGTCGACGAGCGCGTGATCGTGCCGCGCAGCTTCATCGGCGAACTGATCGCTACCGGCCGTCTCGACGAAATGTTGTCGCAAGCGCCGTCGCAGGTGCTCGACCTGTGCACGGGGTCCGGCTGTCTCGCGATCCTTGCCGCGTTGCGGTTTCCGGACGCGCGGGTCGATGCCGTGGAGTTGTCGCGCGGTGCGATCGAGGTCGCACACAACAACATCCGCGACCACGGCGTGGGCGACCGAGTCAGCGTTCTGCCCGGCGACCTGCTGGCACCCGTCGCAGGCCGCCGCTACGATCTCATCATCGCCAACCCGCCCTACGTTGCCGCCGCCGAAGTCGTCGCGTTCACGCCCGAGTACGCCGCCGAGCCCGTCATGGCGCACATCGGCGGCAGCGATGGTCTCGATCTCGTCCGCCGCATTCTGGCCGAGGCGGGCAACCACCTGGAATCCGCCGGCGCACTCGTCATGGAAATCGGCACCGGCCGCGCCATTATCGAGGCCGAATATCCCCACCTCCCCTTCCTGTGGCTTGATACGGAGACGAGCGAAGGCGAAGTACTGATGATCGGCGCGGCGGAGCTGTCGGACCAAAAGCCAGGCCGCCGCAAGCCGGCGCGGAACTGAACCAAGTGCCTCTCCTTCTCCAGGCACAAAAAGGGGTGGGTCTGGGAGGTCTCCTCCCAGCGGGGTCTGGGGCAGGCCCCAGTCGCGTAGCGAATAACAACGAGGAACACATGAGCGATATACGCGCCGGTGGGCAGGGCGAGTACTCACTGAAGGGCAAGGTCGCGGTCGTCACTGGCGGCAGCAGCGGCATCGGGGCCGCGATCTGCCGGCGGCTAGCCGCGGCCGGCGCGCGCGTCGCGATCGGCTACAACTCAGGGGCGGACCGCGCCGCCGCACTTGCCAAGGAGATCGGCGGGGCCGGCCATCTGCCCGTGCACATCCCGATGGAGGACAGCGCTGCGATCCGTGCCGCGGCGGCCGAAGTCGAGAGCAAGCTCGGCCGCGCCGACGTGCTGATCAACTCGGCCGGCATCACCAAGGCCGTCGCGCATGCTGATCTCGATGCGCTCGACGACGACACGTTCGACAAGATCATGCGCACCAACGTACGCGGCCCGTTCGCCACGATCCGCGCCTTCGCGCCGCTGTTGAAGCGCAGCGGCGATGCGATCATCGTCAACATATCCTCGGTCTCGGCCGCCACCGGGCTCGGCAGCTCGATCGCTTATTGCGCGTCGAAGGCGGCGGTCGACACGATGGGCCTGTCGCTGGCGCGCGCGCTGGGCCCGCAAATCCGCGTGATCGGCGTGTCGCCGGCGGCGGTCGCGACGGACTTCGTACCGGGGCGGGGGCGTGCCGGTGTCGAGAAGCAGGCAGCCGCCACGCCGCTGAAGATCGTCGCGGAGGCTGACGATGTCGCCCTCGCCGTGATCTCCGCGATCACGCATTTGCGCCTGACGACGGGCACCACGATCATGGTGGACAGCGGCCGGCATCTCTAGCTTGCCGGTATAGGGCGCGGCCCGACTCACGCTAGTATCCCCACGTTGTCCACAGACTGCGCACAGCTTGCGCGGTTCGCGGCCAACCAGGGGAGACCGGCATGAACGCGCATCGTGCGATGAAGGATCTGGCGGAGAACCCGGAGGCGGTGCGCTCGCTCGCGCGCTATCTGCAGGCGCTGGGCAAGGCCGAGCCGGCGATGGTGTGGACCGACTGGGAGGTCGAGTTCCTCGAAAGCATGGCGACCCGCGACACCGCCGAGTCGCTGTCGATGCGCCAGCGCGAAATTCTGACCGAGTTGCGCAACGCCGCCGAGCGCCATTCGAAGGTCGACGGTTTCTCCGTGCGCGCCTTGATCGAGCGCTGCTGGCTGGAGCGCGCGGACCTCGACGACGACGACGCTCAAGACTTCATCGAGAACCTGAAGACTTCCGGCCTCCAGACAGTGACGCGCCGCCAGCTCGGCCGTCTACTCGGCTGCTGCCGCGCACTCGGCATCATCGAGCCGCATCATGGAACCGCCCGCCAAACCTACGTGCCGGGCCACATCGAGCGGTAGCGGCTGCCCCCCCCTCACCCGCCGTTACCTTGCTCCCTCTGGTAGAGCTCGGCCAACAGCGCGTCGACATCCTCGCGCCGGCCCCCGTTGGTCGCATTGCCCAGCTTGTCCTGGCGCTCTTGCTGACGCTCTTGCGTGCGCTTGGCCGCGCCGGTCGTCCCGCTGGTCTTGAGACGCCGGCCGCCGGAGATCAGCAGCGGATGCACCGGCTGCTCCAGGTCGAGTTCTTCCAGGAAGCTTTCGCGCAGCCCGTAGAAGCACTGCAGGATCGCATCGCGCGCTAGCTTGCGGTACTCGGGCGTGAGGTTCTTGTTTTTGCGCGGATCGAGTGTCTGCAGCGCGCGGCGCATGTCGTGCAGCGGCGCGTACGGATAAAGGCCGATCAACGTGCCGGTCTCGCCCACGTTGCGGTAGACGATGCGCATGTTGTCGATCGTTTCGGAAATGCGGCAGAACGCTTCGATGTAGTCGTCCGGCGTCGGATACGGCTTCTCGCAGAACGCATACAGCGCATTCTTGGTCGCGACGATTCCGCGCCACTCCGTCTCCAGGCTCGACACGAACGTCGAGCGCTTCTGATAAACATTCGAGACATAGGCAACGCCGCCGGTCGCGATCAGCAAGCTCATGTCGCGCAGGAACTCATAGATGTCCTTCAGCGCGCCCTCCACGCCGAGCGCCTTTAGGATAGGCATGTGGTCGGCGAACTTCGCGATTAGTGAAATGCAAAGGATCGTGCCGAGAAAAATGTAGAGACGAGCGAGCGTACGATTGAGGGATTGACGGGTCATGGCGGGCTCGGCTGGAAAGGCGGGTCCGCCTCTCTACTCCGAAATGAACGCGGTTTCATGCAACAGCGGCCGGTAGCCGCATTTCAGCACGGCGATGATGCCCGGCGGTGTCAGTGCCTCGACCTGCCAGCCCGACGGGCGCGCGATCCGGTTGCGATACCCGGCTGGCGTCCACGCGAGCAGGGCGTCGTCAAGCACGAGATGGGGCCCAGCCAACCGAGGTGATACGATCATCGAACCCGTGGGTAGCGCTTCGAGCGCCATGGCGTGTCGACGCTTGCCCCCGGACGCTTCGAGCCGCTCTGTGTGCAGCACGCGATCGATCCCGCACGCATGGGCGCGCCCGGTGACGCCGCGCGTATCAGCCCACAGAGAGACGGCTCCACAATTTCGGACGGTGCGATGAGTGGAATCTCTGCCTGACAGCGCGCACGGTTGTGCGTGCGAATCAGGAGCCAGAATGACGAAGCGAACACGCCGGAACCACTCACCGGACTTCAAGGCCAAAGTGGCCCT
>CAMDPA010000470.1 GCA_945903565.1 Devosia equisanguinis
CGCCACATGCGCGATCACGACACCAATGCACCTTGCCCCTGGCCCATATCGAGGGAGGCATGATCAATACTCTTTATCCCCGCACTGCATTTCGCGCGTAAGGGACGGGGGCCGTCGCGCATGCGACGCCGGCCAAAAACGCCGTCCGCTGTCAGAGGTTGACCGGCCAGGCCGTGTGAGGCAGCATAACGACGTGAACGACCCCAACCGGTCATTGACCGCCGCGTCTGGCTCACGTCCGAAACTGTCGGAAGCTGACGTGCGCCAACAGAAAGAACCTCCAAGGCACTGAATTAGTCATTGTCATTCCGCTCGAACTCAAGCTGCAACGCCGGAGCGTGATCACAACGGCGAACTGGGAATGTCTCATAGTTCAGATGCGGAACCATCATCCCGCGCTGCGTCCACGCCCGTTCACAGATTTGACGTACTCGGCAAAACGGACGCCGTCGACTTCGCCCCGCTCGACGGCAGATCGAACGGCGCAACCGGGCTCGGTCCTGTGCTGACAATTGCTGAACCGACACTGCAAAGCTAATGGTTCGATGTCATCGAAGCTTTTCACGTCGGCGTGTGCGGCGTTCCACAGTTCCAGCCCCCGAAGCCCGGGTGTGTCGACAATGGCGCCACCTTGCATTCGGACGAGCAATTGCCGATGCGTTGTCGTATGGCGGCCGCGACCATCGTAGCTGCGCACTTCCTGCGTTGGTTGCGCCTTGCGACCGAGCAATTGGTTCGTCAAGGTCGACTTTCCGACGCCGGATGAGCCAACAAGAGCGACGGTGCGGTTGCCCGTAAAATACTGTTCGAGAACATGGATGCTTTCGCGAACGCGCGCGCTGATCACATGAACGGCCGCTTCCGCGTCGAGTCCTTCGATCTGGCCGGCCGATCCGACAACATTGTTCTCCAGATCCGATTTGTTGACCACGATCACAGGAGCGGCGCCGCTTTGCTGCACCAAGGCAAGATAGCGCTTCATGCGCGCCAGATTGAAGTCGCCGCCGAGTGCCGTCACGATGAAGACGACATCGACATTCGCCGCCAGCAGCTGCGGGTCGGCCGTCCCCGACGCTTTGCGAATCAATGCGCTCGTGCGCGGCAGTACCGCTTCAATAGTCCATGAGCTGGGCCCCTCGGACACGTTCACTGCCACGAAGTCTCCAACGCCCGGCAAGTCCGATCGCAGCGTTACTGTGTTGCGCTGGCGCCCTGTTGTGCCGGCCGAAAGCTCCATGGCTTCGGTTGCCACCTGATAGTGGCTTCGGTGCTCACCAACCACACGTGCGGGTATGAGACCCGTGGCAGCAATGGCCTCAAACTTCACTTGCCACTGCCCGTTCCAGCCTAACGCTTCGAGAGACATCCTTCCGCCTCCACACAGGGCGCTGCCCAGCTGCTTGTCATGACGCATCGTTCGCAGCTGAAACCGTCGCTTCGACGTTCGCTCCGTGTTCTCCAGATTACCGCTCACCACTATAGACCGACCTTGGCCGTCAGGCTAACTTGGTCGTCGAAGATGACCCAGAGCAGAAGTTTCTCGTTTCGTTCGAGAGGGGGTAGCAGTACACTCGGAAGCAGACAGACGTGTCTCGCTATCTCAGCCACCATTTCGGTCGATCTGCCGCCAGTCCGCTTCTGTGAACGGCGCTGCCCTACTGCGCCGAGGCCCCCGCGTGAACGCGACAGTCGTTGAGCAGAGTGCGCAATGCGGTTCAGCTCTTCGGTCTGTGCCTTGTCGATCAGCCGCAGTCGGATCGTGTGCATCGGCTGATTGGTGGTGATGATCTGATATGATCGGGGTGTCCAGCTTCGGGGACGGCTCTGTCGGCCGTCCGGGGCGCGTGGCACCCTCCACCCAGATGACTTTGGTGCGGGCCTTGGCAGGGCGCCGATCAGCGTGACCTCTCTGACACGGCTACTGGTGGGACGTGCCAGCCAGGGCGATGTGCGCGCGGGGACCCACACCTGTGCGGCTGGCGACGTTCGACGAAAGCGCTAGCGCAGCCGGTCCCTACGCCGCGTGCACGCCCGCCAACTCCGCCACCACTCGGCACGAACATGGATGTCGGGGGTCGCAGAAATCCCGGCCCGCGCAATTACAGCGTCCAGCCGTGCCCGATCACGGCGCGTGCGCATGTCGATCCAAGTCTCCAGGGCACCAAGCGCCCGATCCGTCAGGCCGGTTGGCTGGTCATGGGCCTGTGCGGCGTGGTCTTTTCTAGTGACGTGACTGGAAGTGGTAAAAATAGCCATGGGAGCGACCCCTTGCAGAGCGCCCCGAGGAAGGGGCGGCACAATCACTTTGGCATTTTCTATGTGTAAATACCACCGTAAATATACAGGCCCGTGCTTTGCCGATCGTCCTCCGCCCCTGGGAAACGGGCTTTGCAACATTCTGCTTGGCACCATTCATGTTAGAAGCGGTGCCCCTGTCGACGCGGACGAGTTCAGAGATGTCCAACACCAATCAAGCTCCAACACGGGCTCCCGCCTACACTGGCGCATTGCGCATTGAGCTGCCGCCTGCCCTGCTTACGCTCACCCTGCTCGCGGCCTATGTCGGGCTCGAGTGGCTGAGCTTCCTGCACGAGCACAACGATCTGCCGGTCACGCCGTGGAACCCCGGGCTCGGGGTGATGTTCGCGATGATCGTCCTGCGAGGCCCCCAAATGGGTCTCGTGCTTTTCGGCGGCGTTTTCCTGGCTCAGGTGCTCGTCGTACGCAGCGAGCTTCCCTGGGGCGTACTTCTCGCGATGAGTGTCGCGATCGCGGTGTCCTACACCGCAGTCGCGACCGTGGCGGGGCGAAGGCTTCATCTAGGGCGGCAACTGCTGCGAACGCGCGATGTCCTGATCCTGGTGGCAGCCGGTCTCGTGGGGGCGTTGGCCGAAGCGCTGCAGCTTTGGCTGCTTTTGCTTGCCACGCGGCACTTCCATATCGGCGACATCGCCAGCACCTCGCTTCCGCTTATCGTCGGCGATGTCATCGGCATTGCAGTCGTCACGCCGCTTGCGCTGCGGATCGCAGCGAGACTTTCGCACGCACCAGTCATCGCCAAGGATGCTCTTGCCGAGCTGGCGCTCCTGTTGGTCGGAATCACATTGATCCTGCTGATCGTCATACGCCCCCCGGGGCTCCTCGGCCAAAGCCTGTTCTATCTGCTGTTCGTGCCGGTGGTCATCGCGGCCGTGCGACACGGCATCGACGGTGCCTGCGCCGCGCTCGCGATCTCGCAAATTGGCCTCGTTGCGTTCCTGCACTGGCACGGTTTTGAGCTGTCCAGATTCACCGAATATCAGGTGCTCATGCTCGTCCTGACGCTTACTGGACTGATCGTCGGCGGCCTGGTCAGCGAGCGGCATGCCGCACATATCGAAGCGGAAACGGCACGGCTGCGATTGCTTGAGCTTGAAGCGCAGTCTGCCCGAACCGCCCGCCTGAACATGGCCAGCGGTATGGCGGCCGCCCTGGCACACGAGATCAACCAGCCCATGACGGCCGCGCGTGCGCTGGCCCGATCGGTCCAAGAGCTGATGCGCGCACCGGAGCGAGATGTAGGCAGGGTGGAGCGCAACCTCTCCTCGATGATCGAGCAGATCGACCACGCAGGCGAAGTGAACAAACGGATGCTGGAGTTCCTGCGTCGCGGCGAACCTCACGTCAGCACGCTCGACATGAAAGTCGTGTTGGCCGAGGCCGCAGCGTTGATGGAGCCCTTGGTCAAGTTGCGCAAGGTTCACCTCCATTTCGAGGTGCCAGCTGATTTGCCGACGGTGCATGGCGACCGCGTTCAGATCGGGCAGGTCGTCATCAACCTCATCAAGAATTCGATCGATGCCATGCCCGATGAGACCTTAGGGCGGGTTGAGGTTTGGGCTCGTGTCACGGAAGCCGGCAAGTCGATAGAGATCTCCGTCAAGGATAACGGACCTGGGATCCCGGCCGAGCAAGTCGACACCTTGTTCGAGCCGCTGAACACATCGCGGCCGGATGGCATCGGACTAGCCCGGATTATGCACCAGACCTTGGAAAATCGTTGGCAGTTGTGGTGCAAGTGGCGAGATTCACGTAACAATTCGGTGTCGAGACGAAGAGTGCCGCGTATCAACGCTACGCCACAACCGCCATGACCCAAGATACCCCAGCCG
>CAMDPA010000471.1 GCA_945903565.1 Devosia equisanguinis
GATCGGGCATACTTCGGACCACACTGCATCCTGCCGATCCGCTCGGCAGTCTAACCCCGGCAGAGCCTCCACTTATCGCAGCGGAAAATCTGTCCGAACAAGCGGGGCCACCTCACTTGCCGAACGCATACTGCGACCGACCGAAGAAGGGATGCATCTTGAAGCTAAACGCGAGGCGGTGCTGAAGCCCCGCGTATTCGGTGAGTTTCTTACGAAGTATGATGGCAAGAGCCTGCCACGAGAAGATCTCGGATTGAATATCCTTGAGATGATGGGTGTTCCCCGGGAGAAAACAAAAGAAGTTTTCACTCGGATTATCGAGAGCGCCGAGGGCGTTGGCCTCATTACACAAATCAAGGACAAGAAATATGTCAGCCTGAACGGCACGAATTCTAACGTCGCGGCAAACCATGTTTCAAAGGACGAAAGCGAAGTTTCAATCGAAGTTGAATCGCATAAAAAGGATGTGCCTGATCGTGTTGCTCAGCCCAAGCCTGTTGCGAAGAGCAACGTGGACCGTCGGAAAGTCTTTATTACCCACGGTAAGAACAAGCGCATCCTTGACCAAGTTAAAGAGATTGTCACATACGGCGGCTTCGAGGCAATAGTTGCCGTTGAGCGTGAGAGCGGTGCTAAGCCTGTCCCGGAAAAAGTTATGGCAGATATGCGCACTTGCGCTGCTGCCGTGATTCACGTCGCAGTCGACGAGGTGCTGTTAGACAAGGATGGCAATGAGCGACCTCAGATCAATGGCAACGTACTGATTGAGATCGGAGCCGCTATGGCCCTCTATCCAGGGTACCAGTTCATCCTCCTAGTGGAGGAAGGACTGAAGCTCCCTTCAAATCTTCAAGGCCTGTACGAATGTCGTTACACAGGCGGAGAACTCAGCGGACCAGCCACGATGAAGCTTTTGAAAGCATTCAACGAATTCAAGGCTGCCGTGTGACCCAAGCAAACTTCAAGCCATCACTTTGATCTCAAGCAGTGGCGCGCCCGGCAGGACTCGAACCTGCGACCTGCGGATTAGAAATCCGTTGCTCTATCCGGCTGAGCTACGGGCGCTTGCTGACATGGCGTCGTGTTAAACCTATCGCCTTCAATGCGTCCAGGCGCCGATCCGGCCGAACTTGAAATTATCGGCATACGCCTTGCGCACCGCCTTGCGCGCCTGCGCCTCCTCCAGCGTATAGGCGAGGCCGTTGCGTTCGGCGTAGGCGATCGCCTCTTCCTTCGTCTCGAAGGTCAGCTTGACCTGCTGGCGCATATCGCGCGAGCTGGTCCAACCCATCAAGGGGTCGACCTCGCGCGCGGCCTCGGGCTCATGCTCCAACACCCACTCCTTGGTGCGGGCAAGTCCCGACTGCATAGCCGTCTTGGCTGGCTTGTAGATGCGTGCCGTCATGGCCGTTTCCTGGACGATCGAATCCTCAGCGGTAATGCCCGCGCGGTCAGGCCTTCTAACGAAGCCCGCGCGCCGTGTCCACGCCCGCGCCTCACCCTTGCGCCGCGCGAATGGCTCCCCGGCGCGCCCGCACTGGCGCAGGGACGCGTTTCCACGTAGTTTCCAGCCCGCACCATTCACGTCCTTACGAAATCAACTCACAAAACCAGGGTGGAAAAGCGCATGAGCAAATCAGGTGGCAAGGGCAAGACGCCCGCGGGCGGCAAGGCCGTTCCGGAAGAAATCGAACAGCCGATCCCCTCCAAGGGCAACACGATGTTCGGCAGCGACGTGGTAGCCGACGCCCTGCGCGCGCTCGACATCCCCTACATCGCGCTGACGCCCGGCGCGAGTTTCCGCGGCCTGCACGACAGCCTCGTCAATCACATCGGCAACGAGCATCCCAAGATGCTGCTGTGCCTGCACGAGGAGCACGCCGTCGCCATCACGCAGGGCTGGGCCAAAGTCACGAACACCGCGATCGCGGCTGCCGTCCACTCCAACGTCGGTCTGATGCACGCGACGATGGCGTTCTTCAATTCCTGGTGCGACCGCACCCCCGGCGTCGTGATCGGCGCCACCGGCCCGGTCGACGCGATGAAGCGCCGCCCCTGGATCGACTGGATCCACACCGCGCAAGATCAAGGCGCGCTGATCCGCCCGTACACGAAGTGGGACAACGAACCGGCCTCGCCTGGTGCAGCGCGTGAAGCCGTGCTGCGCGGCACCTGGATCTCGAACACCTGGCCGCAGGGCCCCGTCTACATCAACCTCGACGCCGGCATGCAGGAAATGCGGATGGAGGAGCCGCTCGCGGCGATCGACATCAAGCGCTACGTCACCCCCATGCGGCAGGGCGCTTCCGCCGAGATGCTCGACGAAGTCGCTAAACTCCTCACCGGCGCCAAGCGTCCGCTGATCATGATGGGCCGCGTGCGCCGCGACGAGAAGGGCTGGGCCGACCGCGTCGCGCTGGCCGAAGCGCTCGGCGCCGCCGTCCTCACCGATCTCAAGATCGGCGCCGCGTTCCCGACCGATCATCCCCTGCACTGCGGCGCACCCGGCGGCCGCCCCGGCAAGGATGGCCTCGACGCCATCAACAAGGCCGACGTGATCCTGTCGCTCGACTGGGTCGATCTCGGCGGCACCTTCAAGCTCGCGATGGGCGAAAAGCAGGTTGCGGCCAAGGTCATCCAGGTGTCGCTCGACCACACCGTGCACAACGGCTGGAGCATGGACCACCACGTCCACCCCGCGGTCGACCTGTTCGTGCCGGCCGAGACCGAGCCCGTCGTCGCGGGCCTGCTGAAAGTGCTGCCGAAGGCCAACAAAACCAAAAGCTGGGCCGCCGGCCCTGCACCCGTGCCTGCCCTCAAGGCCCCCGCCAAGGGCGAGCCGCTGCGTCCGGACGATCTCGCGCTGTGCCTGCGCCAGTCGCTCGGCAACCGTCCGGTTTCGCTGCTGCACGTCTCGCTGTCATGGAACGCAGCGACCTGGCCGCTGCGTCATCCGCTCGACTATCTCGGCTCGGACGGCGGTGGCGGCGTCGGCGGCGGCCCCGGCATTGCGGTCGGCTCCGCGCTCGCCTTGCAGCACACCGGCGCGAAGCATATGCCGGTGGCGGTGCTCGGCGACGGCGACTACCTGATGGGCGTCACCGCGTTGTGGACCGCCGTCCACTACCGCATCCCCATGCTGATCGTGATCGCCAACAACATCTCCTACAACAACGACGTCGAGCATCAGGAGCGCGTGGCCTACATGCGCGACCGCCCCGAGCAGAACAAGTGGATCGGCCAGTTCATGAACGATCCCGAAGTCGACCTGCTCGCGATGGCGCGCGGTCAGGGCGCGCAGGCGTTCGGCCAGTGCAAGACGATCGCCGACATGGAGAAGGCCGTGGCCGAAGCCATCGCCGTGGTGGAAAAGGGCGGCGTCGCGCTGGTCGATGTCCGCATCGAACAGATCAGCCGTGTCGATGCCGCACAGATCAAGACGCAGTCGGATCGTTGAGGGGAATGGGGTCAGACCCGTCCTGCGAATAGCAGGCAAGTAATGACGGTCTGACCCCGTCTCGTCCGCGGACGTATCGGGCAAAAGTTGCCTGACGGCACGTAGGGGCTCCGCCCCTACAACCCCGCCAAAGGCCGCGGCCTTTGGAAACCCGCCCTTTTGGATTGCGGCTGTTGCGATGTCTCGCACCAACCCTGCCGCACACCCAAGGCGTTGCTCCGTTAGCGGAGATGAAGATTTATCAAAGCATGACGCAACAGACAAACGAATGGGCCGACTCAGCGGTGGCGTAGGTTGGGTTGAGGCACGTCGATGCGAAGCATCGCTCTGCGATGACGCCGAAACCCAACAATCCACGTTGCGCCTGTAATTGTTGGGTTTCGCTGAAACGCTCAACCCAACCTACGAGGTGGGGTGGAGTAGATCCGGTCTCGTGCCTGACCCGACCGGCGAAGTGCGGTGGCGTAGGTCGGTGCTGAGCATTTTTGCGAAGCCCGACATTCCCCGCGCGACATTCAACGTTGCATGTCGGGTCTCATGCCTCGACCAGAGACGGCTCCACAATTTCGGACGGTGCGATGAGTGGAATCTCTGCCTGACAGCGCGCACGGTTGTGCGTGCGAATCAGGAGCCAGAATGACGAAGCGAACACGCCGGAACCACTCACCGGACTTCAAGGCCAAAGTGGCCCTTG
>CAMDPA010000472.1 GCA_945903565.1 Devosia equisanguinis
GTGCCGGGCTTGGCGTCGACGCTGCCGGTCCTCGTCCAACGCTCGATCCAGCGGACCGCGGTCGAGGCCCCCAGACCGAGCAGACGCGCAGCTTCCCGTCTGCTCTCTCCTTCCTCGACGAGCGCGACGGCCCGCACCCTGAGATCTTACGAGTATCCCTTCGCCATCGCTATCCCCGCCGTTGCTGCCGGTGGAATCCGAATCTGATTTGCGCGTCCGAGGGAATCCCCTGTAACTGTTTTGATTCACATCAAGTGGAAAGCGCTCTAGCTGACTTATGAGCAGGGGGTCAGACCCGCAGGGTCTGACCCCGAACACCCCAGCCAACCCTAAATCGCCCGCGCCAACCTTCCGATCACCGCGCGGCGTACTCGATGCAACGTCCGCTCCCACCAGCCCGCGTTAATCGTGCGTTGGGCGCGATAGAACGACGGACACAGGATCGCGGCGTGCGCCATCTCTCCGCACAGCCCGCACGCGACGCAGCCGTTGTTCACGTGGGCGACGGGGTCGGTGCGCAGCGGGTCCGGGTTGGGCTTAATCGTCAGCGACGGGCAGCCGGACATCCGGATGCACGAGTGATCGCCGGTGCAGATGTTGTCGTCGACGCCGAAGCGGGCCTTCTCGACGCGCTTGCCTTCCTTCTGACGCTTCGCGTCCTCGGCGTTCTCGCGGCGCTTCCTCGCCAGCATGCACTCGGATTCCGCGATGATGACCTTGAGGCCTTTTTCGGTCGTGGTCAGCGCGTCCTTCAATGCCGCCCGGACTTTCGACACCGAATAGGTGTGCACCGTCTTCAGCCACGTCACCCCCATCCCGGAGAGATGGCGCTCGATGTCCATGCCGCGCTCGGCGGCGGGGGTGAACTTTCCCGATGACGGCAACCACTGCTGGCCGGTGGCGGACGCATAGCCGTTCTGCATGATGACCAGCACGCCGTCGGACTTGTTGTGGAGTGCGGTCGCCACGCCCGTCTGCACGCCGTTGTGCCAGAACCCGCCGTCGCCCATCACGGCGATCGTACGCTTCTGCTGGATCGGGCCAACGCCCGCGTTGGAGGCCAGCGACATGCCGTAGCCCAGGATTGAGTTGCCCAGGTGGAACGGGGCGAATGTCGCGAACGCGTGGCAGCCGATGTCGGCGGCGTAATGGACCTTGCCGATTTCCTTCTCGACGAGCTTCATCGCGCCGAACACAGGCCGCTCGGGGCATCCCGTGCAGAACGTCGGTGCACGTGGCGCCAGCATCGCCGCGCCGGACTTCGCGCCATCGCCGCGTGCTTTCTCGATCCCGGCGTTGACGCTCTCGAAGCCGTTGGCGTGCGCGGGTGCGTGGGCCGCGAGGAACGTTGCGATGCTCTTGGCGACGATCTCACCGGACAATTCACCGGTCGCCGGCACTGTGCCTTTGCCCACGACCTTCGTTCCCGCGTCCGATTGCGCGATCGCCTGCAGCACGAGATGCTCGATGAACTCCGGGCTGCCTTCTTCGAGCACCAGCAGAGCGCGCTTGCCACGCGCGAACGCCACGATCTCGTCGGGCACCAACGGAAAGGTCACGTTCAAGACATGCAAATCGATGCGCGAATTGCCGTACGCGTCGGCGAGACCGGCCTCGGCCAACTGGCGCAAGACGGTGTTGTAAATCCCGCCCTGCAGAATGATGCCGACGCCGTCGATGTCGCCTTTCACAGTGTTGTTGAGGCCATGCTTCACGATGTAGTCGCGCGCGACGGGAATACGCCGCGCGACCTTGTCGGCCTCCTGCGGGAACGTCACCGGCGGATGCGCGAGCCGGCCGAAGTCGTGCGGCGCAGGCTCGGCCAACGGGGCGCGCGAGCTGACCGTGGCGGGCACGTTATCCCTGGCGACGAACTCGCCCTGCACGTGACAGGTGCGGATGCGCAGCTGCATCATCGCGGGCATGCTGGAGGCTTCCGAAATCGCGAACGCGTGCGCGACCATGTCGACGATGGTGCCAAGGTCGGGTCGCGGATCGAGCATCACCAGCGTCGACTTCAACGCAAATGCGAGGCTGCGTTCCTGGATGACGCTCGCGCCCTCGCCATAGTCCTCGCCGACGATGATCAGCGCGCCACCCTTCACGCCGACCGACGCGAGGTTCGACAACGCGTCGGACGCCACGTTGGTGCCGACGATCGATTTCCACGTGACGGCGCCGCGCACGGGATAGTTGATCGAGGCAGCCAGCATCGCAGCGGCAGATGCCTCGTTGGCGCACGCCTCGACGTGAACACCGAGCTCGCCGAGCAGGTCCTTTGCCGACACCAGCACATCCAGCAGCGCCGTCACCGGCGAGCCCTGGTAGCCCCCGACATACGACACGCCCGACTGCAGCAGCGCCTTGGTGACCGCGAGGATGCCCTCGCCGTGGAACACCTGCCCCTGCCCGAGCTTCAGCAGCTCGATTTCCTCGGTGTATGTGCGTTCCATGCAGAAGACATCCGGTGCTGAGTGACGCGGCCGGTCGAAGCGGCGCGGGGCTCCAAAAGCCTATATCACCGCTTAACGGCCTGCCAACCAAAGCGTGTCAAACTGCGGCCGAAACCACAGAGCGGGGGCACCGATGCAGATCTTAGACACCATCCTGTTCGCCTTCTTCGGCGGCAAAGCCAAGGCATCCAGCGGGTTCGAGAATCTCCTCAAAACTCCGCACGCGATCGTCGGAATGGCAGCAGGCTTAGGCTTGTTGTTCGCCGGACTGATCGGCGCGATCGCGGCCGCAGTGGCGGTCGCCGGCATTCTCAAGTTCATCGCGTCCGTCATCCCGCCCGAGGAACATGGCCGGGACTAAAACTCGACACCTCGCAGAGCACGGCTGTCATGGCTCGAAGTCGTACGTCTCTTTGCAGTCCATGCTCAACAGCCCGCAGAAAAAATCCCTGACTTGCGGCGTATACATGAACCGCTCGTAGCCATAGTGCTCGCCGTAGCTGGCCCAGATCTCGGCGCCGGGCTCGATGTCCTTGGTTGCAACGAATAAAACGTAGGGCGAGTGGCATACCCGCTCGATCGCGGCGTTCTGGAAGTTCGTTTCCTTGCCGTTGATCGTCCTGGGCGCGAAGTTGGCGCGGCTGACATGGCCGCCGTACTCCTTGCTATCGAGATAGCGATAGGGGGGGATCTGCATGAACGCACAATCCGGCAAACCCGCCAGATAGGCGCTGGGATTTTCCAGATCCGGCTCCGCGACGAGCTGGCCGCCAAGCTCCCCGATCACCTCGCCCCGCCTGATCTTCACGCGGGCGAACAGGCCGTTGCCGGAATTGGGGATTGCCGACGGCGCGATCACGGTTCGCTCGTCGTAGACCCGATTGGACAGGAGTATCGGTCCGCGCGCATTGAGCGAACCGGACGCAAGTGCGGCCACGCCCCACACCGCGAGATGCAGGCCAGCCAGGGCCACGACAATCTTCAATATTCGAACCATCGCCGATTCCACCTAAACAGTGCCTCGCACCCAAACGCGCCAAATCCGTTGGCGTCAACCACCGAACATCGTCTTGATCTCTTGCGGGATCGGCACCGCCTTGATGCCGTTGGGCGCCGACTTATCCTCCGCCGCCCACACCCGCACCTCGCGCGCCTCGAACACGATGCGCTCGCCGTTCCTCATCACGTGGCGCACCAGAAACGTCTTGTCGCGGAATTCGGTGATCTCGCTTTCGAGCGTGACCTTGTCGCCGAAGCGGGCGGGCGACTTGAACGTCGTCTGCACGTCGAGCATCGGCACGCCCGTTGTGCCGAACTTCGCCACCATCACATGGAACGGCAGCCCCGCGTGCTCGAACAGCTTGTGCGTGCCGGTATTCATCATGCGAAAGAACTGCGGATAAAACACGATACCGGCGGGATCGCAGTCCGACCAGTCGATCTCGAAGTGGAGAATGTTTGGGGGCATACCGGATTCCGTTTCCAGTCCAATGTCCTCAACCCCTATTTGCCACCGTGCGATCCCACCAGGGACATGTCCCCGGCATCAGCTCGTAGTTGCCCTCGATCACCTGAACGGGCCGCCGCACACCATTCGCAGCGTTTCGAAGCGTGTGCGCGTGTGCCTTCTTGCGCTCGTCCTCGGGCAACCAGGCGCGGTTATGCCCCCAGATGC
>CAMDPA010000473.1 GCA_945903565.1 Devosia equisanguinis
TGTCGACGCTGATTCGGCTTCAAGAGCTGCGACGCAACCGGCTGGCGCCGGCAACTGGTGAGAACGCCTGAAATCCGTTTCGCAAAAATGTCCTGTCCCCACGGATCAATGGCTGCGCAGCCTTCCGGCCAGTGCAGAATCGGCCATAATGGCCACATTGCTCAGCTCGCAGTGGGGATGCACATGAGAAGCCTGTCCGCACGTGAAGCGAAATATGGATTCGGCCGGTTGATCGATCTTGCACGGGCCGCACCGGGGGCGGTCGCCAAGCATGGTCGGCCCGTCGTGGTGGTGGTGGCGGTCGAGGAATTCGAGAGGCTGAAGGCGCTCGATCGGCCTGCACTTGGACCGGCCAGCGCAACCGCGGCGAAGGCGTAAGCATGGCGCGCGGCACGGCCCAACGACTAACCACGGACATTGCCGCCGTCGGCTACAGGAGCACGAGCGATGGCCGCTAGGAAAACAGAGCCGGTGACCGCCCAGTCCGACTTCGGCAGCCTCCTCGCCGACGTGAAGAACCGCATCCAGAGCGCCCAGACCCGTGCGGTGCTGGCGGTCAACGCCGAGCTGGTGCGTCTCTACTGGGATATCGGCCGCGTCATCGGCGAGCGGCAGCGCGCGGAAGGTTGGGGCGCGGCCGTCATTCCCAAGCTGTCCCGCGCGCTCAACAACGAGCTGCCCGAGCTGAAAGGCTTCTCCGAGCGCAACATCAAGCGGATGGTCGCCTTCCATCGCGACTACCCGCAGCCGGCCGACATCGTGCCACAGCCGGTGGCACAATTGCCGGGTGCGCATCGCCCAGCGCGTGCGTCGTCGGGGCCGGCAGCGAACCCAATAGTGCCACAAGCAGTGGCACAATTGCCGGACTCGCTCTTGTGGTCGGTGCCGTGGGCCCATCACGTCATCCTGATGGACAAGGTTCCGGAGATCCCGCTTCGCCGCTGGTATATGGAGCAGGCGCTGGGCCACGGCTGGAGCCGCAACGTGCTCGCCGCCCAGATCGAGGCGAAAGTGCACGCGCGCCAGGGCCAGGCCGTCACCAACTTCGAGCGTCTCATGCCCGCGCCGCAATCGGAGCTTGCGCGGCAGACGCTGAAGGACCCTTATATTTTCGACTTCCTGACGCTGACCGAGCCCTTCCAGGAGCGCGAGCTGGAGACCACGCTCGTCCGCCATCTGGAAAAGTTCCTGCTCGAGCTGGGCTCGGGCTTTGCCTACGTCGGCCGGCAGGTGCGCTTCGAGGTGGCCGGCGAGGATTACTACGTCGACCTGCTTTTTTATCACCTGCGGCTTCGGGCCTTCATCGTCATCGATTTGAAGAAGGGCCCGTTCAAGCCGGAGTATGCCGGCAAGCTCAACTTCTATTGTAATGTCGTCAACGACCGCCTGCGTCATGCATCCGACCAGCCGACCATCGGCCTGATCCTGTGCCAGACCAAGGATCGATTGCTGGCCGAGTACAGCATCACGGGAATCGACAAGCCGATCGGCGTCTCGACCTACGAGCTGACACGCGCGCTGCCCACGAGCCTGCAATCGGCGCTGCCCACGGTGGAGCAGATCGAGGCGGAGCTGGCGACTGCGCCGGAACCTAAGCCAGGGCGACGGCGGAAGGGTGCTGGGGCATGATCGGGATTGAACGACTGAGGGATATAGCGCTGTGAAGCCACAGGACTTCATCACCAAGTGGCGCAATGTGGAGTTGACCGAGCGGTCGGCCTCGCAGTCGCATTTCATCGACCTGTGCCGCATGCTCGACGAGCCGGGGCCGACCGACGCCGATCCGACCGGCGAGTGGTACGCGTTCGAGAAGGGCGCGATGAAGACCGGCGGCGGCGACGGCTGGGCCGATGTCTGGAAGCGCGGCCACTTCGCCTGGGAGTACAAGCGCACGGGCGGCGATCTCGACAAGGCCTATGTCCAGCTCCAGCGGTACGCCATCGCGCTCGAGCAGCCGCCGCTGCTGATCGTCGCCGATACGCAACGCATCCGCATCCACACCAACTGGACCAACAGCGTCCAGCAGACCACCGAGCTGCAGCTTGACGAACTGGCCGACGAGCGCCGCCGCCGCGTGCTCAAGTGGGCTTTCACCGAGCCTGACCAGCTGAAGCCCGGCAAGACGCGCCAGCAGCTGACGGAGGAGGCCGCCGAGAAATTCGTCTGGCTCGCACAGAAGCTGCGTGAGCGCGGCTACGAGGCGCACGCTGTCGCGCATTTCGTCAATCGCATGGTCTTCTGCATGTTCGCGGAGGATGTCGGCCTTCTGCCGCGCCAGATGTTCCGGCGCATGCTGGAGGAGAGCCAGAACGACGCTACCGCCTTCGTCGACAATGCCAAGGCGTTGTTCGGCGCCATGCGTGCCGGCGGCCGAGTCGGCTTCGAGCGAGTCGAGTGGTTCAACGGCGGCATCTTTGACGACGACATGGTGCTGCCGCTGCAGAAGCAAGACTTGAAGGAAGCGCTCGCCGCTGCCCAACTCGACTGGTCGAATATCGATCCTTCGATCATGGGCACGCTGTTCGAGCGCGGCCTCGACCCCGACAAGCGCGGCCAGCTCGGCGCCCATTACACCGATGCCGAGAAAATCGAACTCATCGTCCGGCCGGTGATCATCGAGCCGCTGACCGCGGAGTGGGCCGCGATCAAGGACAAGATCGCGCCGTTGATGGAGCGCTCGCGCACGCACCGCGACAAGGCACAGCAGACCCGAGCTTTCAACGAGGCGCAAAAGCTGCACCGCGACTTCATCGAGCGGCTGAAATCTTTCCGCGTGCTCGATCCCGCCTGCGGCTCCGGCAACTTCCTCTATGTCGCGCTACGGGCGTTGAAGGACATCGAGCACCGCACCAACCTCGACGCGGAGGCGCTGGGCCTGCCGCGCGGCTTCCCGACAGTCGGGCCGGAATGCGTGAAGGGGATCGAGATCAACGCGTTCGCCGCGGAGCTGGCGCGCGTCTCCGTATGGATCGGCGAGATCCAGTGGATGCAGCGCAACGGCTTCGACGTATCGCGCTCGCCGATCTTGAAGAGCCTGGACAACATCGCTTGTCGCAGTGCGCTCTTGAACTCGGACGGTTCGGAGCCGGAGTGGCCGGCGGCGGACGTTATTGTCGGCAATCCGCCGTTCCTGGGTGGGAAATTGCTTCGCGCCAGTCTTGGCGATGCGACCGTCAACCAGATGTTCGTCGTCTACGACGGACGCGTCCCGGCCGAAGCCGATCTGGTCTGCTACTGGTTCGCCAAGGCGCGCGAGGCGATCGACGCGGGCCGAACCGAACGCGCCGGACTGGTCTCGACAAATTCGATCCGCGGTGGTGCCAACCGCGAGGTCTTGGAAGATATCGAAGAGGCAGGCCGAATCTTCAACGCCTGGAGCGATGAGCCATGGGTTGTGGAAGGCGCCGCCGTGCGCGTTTCGCTGGTGTGTTTTGATGCCGAGGACAGAACGGACGATCTGTTTCTCAACGGCCATCCTGTCCCACAGATAAATCCCGACCTTACTTCCAGTGAGACCAATCTTACCAAGGCGGCGAGGCTCAAAGAAAATGTAGGCGTTGCCTTCATGGGCGACACCAAGGGTGGTGCATTCGACATATCGGGCGAGCAGGCCCGAAGTTGGCTTGAGCTTCCACGCAACCCAAATGGACGATTCAATTCAGATGTCTTGCGCCCCTGGATCAACGGCATGGACATCACACGCCGCCCAGCGGGAAAGTGGATCATCGACTTCGGCTGGACCATGACCGAAGTGGACTCCGCGCTGTACGAAGCACCATTTAGCCATGCATTACTTGAGGTTCGCGATCGGCGCCGGAAAACGCAGCGCGAAGAATATACACGGTTCTGGTGGCGCCACACGCGCCCGAGACCGGACATGTGGAGCGCGATTGGCACTTCGAGCCGCTATATCGTTACGCCGACACTTTCAAAGCATCGCCTGTTCACGTGGTGCTACTGAGGTGGCCCCGCTTGTTCGGACAGATTTTCCGCTGCGATAAGTGGAGGCTCTGCCGGGGTTAGACTGCCGAGCGGATCGGCAGGATGCAGTGTGGTCCGAAGTATGCCCGATCGGGCGTCATGCCGTCGAGGCTCGAGTGCGG
>CAMDPA010000474.1 GCA_945903565.1 Devosia equisanguinis
GGGCCACTTTGGCCTTGAAGTCCGGTGAGTGGTTCCGGCGTGTTCGCTTCGTCATTCTGGCTCCTGATTCGCACGCACAACCGTGCGCGCTGTCAGGCAGAGATTCCACTCATCGCACCGTCCGAAATTGTGGAGCCGTCTCTGAGCACGAACAACACCATGACGTTTCAGGTAGGAGTAACGGGATGCTGACGCCCAAGCTCGTAGAACTCACCGTCCGAGCCGCATCGGTTTGCCGGCGGTTGAAGCACTGCAACAAGGGCATCGCGGCCTTGGAGTTCGGCTACGTTGTGCCGATCATGGCGATGATGTTTCTCGGCACCGTGGAGCTGAGCCAGGCGATCACGGTCGATCGCCGCGTCTCCCAGATTGCAAGCTCCACTGCCGATCTCGTGGCGCGGCATAAGTCCGTCGACGAAGCGAAGCTCAACGGCTTTATGCTGCTCATCGATCAGCTCATGAAGCCATACAACGAAAACCTGCTAAAGCTGACCATAACCAACGTCTACGCTACGATTGCCGCCCCAGAGGCCCCGATAGTCTGCTGGTCCTATAGCCGCAAGGACGGCAACGACACCAGGGCCGTCAACACCTACGCAAAGGGCGATTCCTTCTCGACGCTGCCTACGGGCATCGTCACAGGCGGCACTAGCGTCATCGTCGTCGAGGCCCAATACGACTACGAGCCCTTGATCTTCAACACGTTCATCAAAACCACGCTGCCGATGAAGGAAACCTTCTATTTGAAGCCCCGGCTATCCGCGAGCGTGACATACGAGCCCGCCGCCGCCTGCGTCTAAACCTCGACGCCAAGCCGATCCGACCCTGGCAAGCCGGTCCACCCTGGGCCGGCTTGTTCCATTTAGCGAAAGGTGCTTCTTCCCGTTTCCACCGCTGAGTTCGATTTACCCGGCGACGCTGCACGCCCAACATCCTCGTCGAGACTGAACCGGGGAGGCAGCCGACCAGCAAACATGGGACGCAGATCACAGCATTCACCAGAAGAACTTCGCCAGCTGATCCTGGAAGCAGCTCAAAGGATTATCGCAACCGGCGGCTTCAGCGAACTCTCTGCACGAGAGATCGCGCGCGAGATCGGCTATGCTCCAGGAACGCTTTACAATTTATTCAGTAACCTGGACGAGATCCTGCTCCGCGTAGAAGCCAGCCTGCTCGATAGGCTGGACAAGGCACTATCGGTCGGAATGGAAGACCGGAAGGGCACTGATGCCGTGCGCCACTTCGCGGTCGCATATGCGGCATTCGCCTACGAGCACACCAAGCTGTGGCACTTGGTTCAGGAGCACCACCTCGCTGTCGCCCGAGCCGGCCCCGACTGGTACCTCGAAAAGGTCTACGCCCCGGCAAACCGCCTCGAGAAGGTGCTGGCGAAGCTGTCCGGCAATCACGACGCAGAGGAGGCGGCGCGAACGGCACGCATCATCTGGTCAGCTGTTCACGGCATCATCCAGGTCGCGATGACCGGCAAGTTCGGCGAGTTGCCGCAATCGACCACCGTTGCGATGGTAGAGAACCTCGTAGAGAACTATCTCATCGGTCTGGCCGCATCCGCGAGCAAGAACTCCGACGGCCACCTTGGCGACAACGACCGCAGATCACGCGGCACCTCTCGGCACGCCTCATAAATCACGGCCGATCCCGCACATCGCTTCACCGCGCCTTCTCGGGCGGTGAAGCGATCGACCCTGTCGTCACGCTGGAGATTCCAGGCGCGGCGGCAGGCCAGGAAAGCCGCGTACGCTGCGCGTCGATGTCGATGCCGAACCAATGCTGCTTCGGCAGAAACCGGCTTTGCAGCCCTGCCCACAACTGTTGCGAGGTGATACCTTCGACGAACGGCTTGGCCGGCGGCGTGCCCATGAACGCCAACACGGTAAGCCCCGCGATCAGTGCCGACTCGCCCATCCGCTTGCTGTCGTAGATCTTGAGGGCCGTGCCGAACGAGGCCTTGATCCGCGTATCGTAGACATCGACGCTGTACATCTCGTCGAGGATCAGGTGCGTCATGTAGCCGACGAACACGAACCCGCCGCCCAGCCACGCCACGCCCTCGTGGAAGCCGAGCATGCGATGGAAGATGATCGCCGTCACAAACCAGAACATCAGCCCCGCGATGATCGAATGCCAGATGCCGCGATGGTATGAAAAGCGGTGGAAGATCCAGTGCAGGCCATAACGAACGGCCACCAGCGTACCGAGCCACGCGATCCACATTTCAGCGATCGAAAACTTCGGCGCCACCGCAAACAGCACGCAGAACGAGAAGAACACGGCCAAGCCGGCGAACAACGCACGCCCGGGCCGTGAATCCTTGAGATCGATGTCGGGAAGCACGCTGCCGACCACGCCCGCCAGCGTTACCGCGACGAGGCTTTCAGGTGCGATCACATCCGCGGCCAGCGTCAACGTGGCGGCTGCCCCGCTGACCACGGTGCCGACAGCAATATGCGTGGTGAAATTGGCCATGGCCGGAGCCCTTTCTATTGGATCGCGAGAAACGCGACGCGCACGGAACTCCGCGCCAGCAAATGCCGAATGTCTGCAACGCCAACCCGATTCGCCCCCTCGCCGCCATGCCCCACGCGACCAAGGTGTGGATAACCCCACGCAACCACGAGCCGGCGCTGGCACGTTGCGTGCTTGGCAAACAGCCATTCACCTTTGTGGAAACACCACCGATGCAACTCGAGCGTAGATGGCTGCTTGGCGCGGGCTTAGGCCTTTCCAGCCTGGGGATTGGTGCGAGCAGAGCGAGTGCCCGCACCAGAACAGCAGCCGCCAGCGATCTCGGCGTAGCGCCAGACACCGGCCGCGATGTAACCGCCGCATTACAAGCCGCCATCGACCGCGCAGCCGAACGCAAGGTGCAACTCCAACTTGGCCCCGGGCGCTACATCGTGCGCGGCCTCGAACTGCGGCCTGGCACACACCTGACGGGAACAGGCCCCGCCACCGTTCTCCAGCAAGCCGCGGGCACGCCCGTCCTGACGGGCCGCTCGGCCACGGACGTCAGCGTCGAAAACCTGACCGTCAAGGGCGGCTTTCCCCTCACCGGCAACAGCCGCGGTCTCATTGAGTTGCAGCGCTGCGGCCGCATCATGTTGCGCGAGCTCACGGTCGAGGTCAGCACCGCCAACGCGATCATGCTGGAACGCTGCGGTGGCGTTGTCACGGGCTGCCGGATCACCGGCGCCGCCAAGGCCGGCATCTTCAGCCTCGACGCCGAGGGCGGCCTCGAGGTCTCGCACAACCACCTCGCGGCGATCGGCAACAACGGCATCCTCGTCTGGCGCAGTGCCACGGGCGAGGACGGCACCGTCGTCGCCATGAACCGCATCGAGAAAATCGCAGCCCGCGACGGCGGCACCGGCCAGAACGGCAACGGCATCAACGTATTTCGCGCTGGCGGCGTGCTCGTCACCGCCAACCGCATCGCCGATTGCGCCTTCTCCGCCGTGCGCGCCAACAGTGCTTCCAACGTCCAGATCAACGGGAACAACATCGCACGCATGGGCGAGGTCGCGATCTACGCCGAGTTCGCATTCGAAGGCGCCGTCATCACCAGCAACCTGGTCGATGGCGCAGCGACCGGCATCTCGGTCACGAACTTCGACCACGGCGGCCGCCTCGCGGTGGTTCAGGGCAATCTCGTCCGCAACCTGTTCCGCCGTCCCGCCGAGCCCCACACCAGCGGCTACGGCATCGCCGTCGAAGCCGACGCCGCCATAACGGGCAACACGATCGAAGGCGCGCCATCGGCAGGTCTACTGATCGGCTGGGGCCGCTTCTGCCGCGACGTCGCCGCGACCGGCAACGTCATCCGCACGTGCGGCGTCGGCATCGCGGTGACCGGCGACACCACCGCCGGCGCCGTGCTGATCGCGAGCAACATCATCACCGGATCCCAGCAAGGCGCGATCCGCATGATGGATCACGGCCGCCTGCACGGCGACGACCTCGCCCTCCGCACATCCGCCCAAGGCCGCATCCGCGCGACCGGCAACGTGGTGGTTTGATCTGACGCCGGCCTACCCCACCCGCCCACGCTCGCTCAC
>CAMDPA010000475.1 GCA_945903565.1 Devosia equisanguinis
TCGAACTCGCCGAGGAAGCGCTGCTCGCCGTTGCGGCCGGCCTCCGCGACCGATACGGCATTCTTCAATTTCGAGGTATCGATGCCAACGAAAGCTTCGCTATGATCACCCATGACTCACCCTCCTTGTGTGAGGCTCTGCCCGGCCAAACCGGGTAACCCTCGACCCCACATCGGGGGTGAGTCGACTCGTTCGTGGAAGGGACATACAGTCTGGGTCAAGCCCCGCACTTCTGCGGGGCGCGACCCAGCAATCCACGCGGTGCTTGTAAATGCTGGGTCGCGCTACGCTTGACCCAGCCTACGCGTATCGCAACTCAAAGAAAGACACGATGCCGGGGGGATTTGTCGAGGTCGCCGACGTCAGGCTGACCTATGGCGGAGCGGGGGGAACCCTGGCCGTCGATGGCCTGACGCTCGGCGTGGAGAAGGGCCAATTCGCGGCCGTCGTGGGCCCGTCGGGGTGTGGCAAGTCCACTTTGATGAAGCTGACCACGGGGCTCGTGCGACCGCAGCGGGGAACGGTCCACGTCGCTGGCAATCCCGTGACGGGCCCGGTCTCGATGGCGGGGATGGCGTTCCAGAACCCGTCGCTGCTGCCCTGGCGTACCACGCTCAAGAACGTGATGCTGCCGCTCGAGATCGTGCAGCCGCATCGCGGGCGCCTTTCGTGCGAGCGCGAGGCCTACACCAAGCAAGCCGAGGACCTGCTGTCGCTGGTCGGCCTCAAGGGCTTCGGCTCGAAGTTTCCCTGGCAGCTTTCGGGCGGCATGCAACAGCGCTCTAATCTGTGCCGCGCCTTGATCCACGATCCCGCGTTGTTGATGCTCGACGAGCCGTTCGGCGCGCTCGACGCGTTCACCCGCGAGGAGCTGTGGCAGGTGATGCGCGACCTGCACGCGGAAAAGAAAATGACCGTGATCCTGGTCACCCACGACCTGCGCGAAGCCGTCTATCTCGCCGACCGCATCTTTGTGATGAGCGCACGTCCTGGCCGCATCATCGAAACGCGCGACATCCATTTCCCGCGCCCGCGCCCGATCGACATCACCTACACCGGCGAGTTCAACGCGATCGTGCATGAGCTGCGCGAACACATCGCCGGGGCGAGGGCAGTCGCATGAGCACCGACGAGTTCGAAAAGAAGCCGTTCGACTGGACGTTGGCCGCGCCCTGGATCTACGCCACCGCGATGTTTGCGATCTGGGAAGCGTCGTGCTGGCTGTTCGCCATCCCGCAATTCGTGCTGCCTGCGCCGAGCCGCATCGCGGTTGCGACGTGGCAGTTCTGGCCGGCGATCTGGACCAACTCGCTGCAGACGTTGTGGACCACGCTGGTCGGCTTCGGCCTCGCCATTGTCGGTGGTCTCGCACTCGGCATTCTCGTCGGCTGGTCGAAGAACATCTACGCCGGCCTATACCCGCTGATGATCGGCTTCAACGCTGTGCCGAAAATCGCGGTCGGGCCGATCCTGATCATGTGGTTCGGCATCGGCAGCGTTCCCGCGATCCTGCTCGCCTTCCTGATCGCGTTCTTCCCGATCGTCGTGAACGTCTCCACGGGTCTCGCCACCATCGAGCCCGAGATGGAGGACGTGCTGCGCGCGCTCGGCGCCAAGAAGCTCGACATCATGCTGAAGGTCGGCATCCCCCGCGCGCTGCCCTACTTTTTCGGCTCGCTGAAAGTCGCAGTGACACTGGCGTTCATCGGTGCGGTGATGTCCGAAACGCTTGGCGCGAATTCCGGGCTCGGTCACACGATGCTGGCGGCGCAGTCGCAGTTCAACATGCCCTTGGTGTTCGCGGTGCTGCTCGCGCTCGCCGTCGAGGGCATCGTCATGTACGCGATCATGGCCTGGGTCGAGATGCGCATGACCGGCTGGGCACACCGTTCTTCGATGGGGCAGTAGGGGTACGCCAGGGCCAGACACAGGGTCAGACCCTGCGGGTCTGACCCACTCTTTGGCAGAATGCAGTTAACACGAAATATCATCGGTTATTCATAAGTTTACATCTCGTTAACCGCGTCGTGGGCCGGCGTGCGCAGCGGACCAAGTGTCGCGATTGTCCGGCTGCATCTCTTTTTCGCCTTAATTGGCCCCGCTGTGCCCGCTCAGTCATGTGCGGGTACAGGAAAACAAGATGAAGAAGTTGGCGTTGCTGTTTGTTGCGATTATTGGATTTCAGATCGCTTCCCCAACGGCGGAAGCCCGGCGGCACTGGGCGGTGGAAGGCGATGCGAGCAACCAGATCACGGAACGCGAAGTCTATCGGGGCCGCCAAGTCCGCGAGCCCGGTGCATCTCGCAGTCGCGTCACCAGAAACCGCCGGGACGCTGGCGACACCAGCTTCAGCGCCGGCAGCCTGACCGGCGGCAGCGGCCTCGGCCCGCGTCCGGGCAAGTGGTGCGGCTGGTGGATGCGCACGCAGCTCGGCGGCGGGCCCGCCTACAACCTGGCCTGGAACTGGAGCCGCTACGGCAGCGCGACCTCGCCGCAAGTCGGCGCTGTCGTCGTTTGGCGTCACCACGTCGGCATCATCACGGGCCAGGCATCCAACGGCCAGTGGATCGTGAAATCCGGCAACGACGGCGGCCGGGTGCGCGAACGCGCACGTTCTGTTGCAGGCGCGGTATTCCGCATCTGATCGCGCGGCGCGGTTGGCAGAGCTGGTCGGCTCTGCCATGTTGCCGGCATGTCTGAACGTATCCCCGTCACCGTGCTGACCGGCTATCTCGGCGCCGGCAAAACCACGCTGCTCAATCGCATCCTCGCCGAGCCGCATGGCCGCCGCTACGCAGTCGTGGTCAACGAATTCGGCGAGATCGGCATCGATGGCGATCTCATCGTATCGGGCAACGAGGAGCTGATCGAGCTTAGCAACGGCTGCATCTGCTGCACCGTGCGCGGCGATCTCGTGCGCACCATGCGCACGCTGCTGGCGCGGCCGGACCGGCCAGACGCAATTCTGGTCGAGACCACCGGGCTTGCGGCGCCCGGCCCCGTCGCGCAGACGTTCCTGGTCGATCCCGTCTTGCAGACCAAGACGTGCCTCGACTCGATCACCACGCTGGTCGACGCCAAGCACATCCAATCGCAGCTCGACGACAGCCGAGAGGCCGTCGAGCAGGTCGCGTTCGCAGACCAGATCGTGCTCAACAAGACCGAGCTCGTCGACGAACCCCGTCTGATCGCCATCGAGCAACGGTTGCGCCGCCTCAATCCCTTGGCGCCGATCCAGCGCGCAGTGCGCTCCAATGTGCCGCTCGATCAAGTGCTCGGCCGCGGCGGCTTCGAGCTCGATCGTATCCTCATGATGGAACCAGAGATGCTCGCCGCCACGTGCACGGCGCCCGATCATGTCCACGACGAGCATTGCAGCCATGGGCACGAGAACGAACGGTCGGGGCACCACGACCACGACATCGGTAGCGTCTCGCTCGTATCGAAAATTCCGATGGATCAGGACAAGGTAAGTGCCTGGATCACGTGGCTGGTGGAAACGCAGGGCAAGGACATCCTGCGCCTGAAGGGCATCATCGATTGCACCGGCAAAGCACAACGGCTCGTCGTGCAGGCCGTCCACATGCAGCTCGAAGGCGATCTGCAGCGGCCATGGCGGGCCGGCGAACCACGCTCGAGCCGGCTCGTCCTGATCGGCCGCAACCTCGATCGCGGCGAGCTGCAACGCGGCTTCGAGGCATGTGTCGCAAGGTAGAGCCATAACCGCAAAAAATGCGACTAAGCAATTGCTCTATCTCGCAAGCCCGATGGCCGCCTCGGTCACCGGTCAGACGCTGGCGATCGACGGCGGGCTGACGTCGGCGTGAGCTAGTGGCCTTGCGAAGGCCAATGCGGGCGCGCCGGTCCATGCCGGTATTTTCCTGACAAGCGGCGGGTTCTTAACAGAACGGTCAACGGGTCGTGTCGTAAGCGGTGTCCGGACCCCACATTCCGGGCGGGCTCGGTTGGTGGCTTAATGCCATCCCATGAACGATCGATTTGACCATACGCTTGAGCATACGCTCAAAACGAAGCCGGACGAGACGGATGACCCGAGCAGCGGCTTCCGCCGA
>CAMDPA010000476.1 GCA_945903565.1 Devosia equisanguinis
CCGCCCCTCGACCTCACCGACGAGGAGAGTATCGCCCAGGCGGCCCGTCATGTTCGGGGCCTCGGGGCCGAAGTGCGGCTGGTGATCGATGCCACCGGCTTCCTTCACATGGACGGGTTCGCCCCAGAGAAAAGCTGGCGCGACCTCGACGCCGCTCACATGGCAAGGGCCTTTGCCGTGAATGCCATCGGCCCGGCTCTCCTGATGAAGCATTTCCTGCCGTTGCTGCCGCGCCAGGGACGGTCTGTGTTCGCGACACTTTCGGCGCGGGTTGGCAGCATCGGCGACAACAGTCAGGGCGGCTGGTACAGCTATCGCGCCTCGAAGGCGGCGCTCAACCAGTTTGTGCACACTGCTGCCATTGAACTTGGCAGGCGCCAGCCTGCCGCGCTCTGCGTGGCGCTACATCCGGGCACAGTGGCCACGCGCCTGTCGGCTCCCTTTGCAAAGGCAGGTCTCGACGTGCAGACCGCCCAGGAAGCGGCCGACCGGCTCCTCGACGTCATTGAACGCCTGGCTCCCGCAAGCACCGGTGGCTTCTTCGACTACAAAGGTGCGCCGTTGCCGTGGTGAAGATCGCAGCACGCCGCTACCGACAACCCGACCTGCCAAAGAAGGCCTGCCTCGCTAGCGCTAGTCCCTTTGCCTGGTGCAGGAAGTGGCGGATGAGTTAGCGCGACGTCACGACATGCTCCGAGCGCTGCAAAGGGGACCTGGGACTCAAAGCGCATGGCTTTGAGCAGGACCATTCTGCGCCTTGTCCTGGGCGATCAGCTGACACGCTCGAAAGTCGCATTGAGCGATGTTGATTTCCCGCGCGATGTCGTGCCGATGGTCGAGGTAGGCAACGAAACGACTTGGCCGATCCGCAGCCCAAGGGCCGGCCCGTCAACGGCTCGGCGACAGGTGTGGCATCGTGTCTGAGCATGGCCGATTGTGATCTCGCGGGCCGATCAACGCGTATAATCGCAATGATTAGCTCCTTAAGACGCCTGCGGTCGAGCCTGTTGGTGGCATCGACGCTTTCCCTGATTGGCGGATGTGCTTCGTCGCCACGGATCGCAGTTCAGCCAGCCGAGCCACCGCTGGTCATGGAGGATTTCTTCGCTGGCGTGTCGGACGGTGAAGGCGTGTTCGTGAACAGCTGGACCGGAACGGAGCGGCGGTTCCGGGTCGTGATAGCGGGCTTCTGGGACGGCAAAGAACTCACTCTGGTCGAGGACTTCGACTACGCCGACGGCGAAAAAGATCGCAAAACATGGCGACTGCAGAGCCAAGGGTCGGGCACTTTTAAGGGAACTCGCGAGGACGTCGTCGGGCAGGCTCGTGTGTGGACCGAAGACAGGCGCGTGCGCCTGGAATACTCCGTGGAGCTTGGCGGCTGGACTGTCGATTTTTCCGACATCCTGGCGTTACGTACCGACGGGACCCTGCTCAACCGGGCAACCGTCGCGAAATGGGGGCTTCGCATCGGACGTGTCGAACTCTTGCTGCGCAAGCGGCCGGCCTGAGACACGTCATGAATGCTTCTTTCCGTTCAAGTGCCGGGCAACAAGCGTTTGCGCTGTTTGCCTTCGTTGCCGTGTGCCTGGCGATCGGTGCGATCGGCGGCGCGGTGACTTCCACCAGCGTCGGCACCTGGTACCAAGGGCTTCGCAAGCCGTCGTTCAACCCGCCGGACTGGGTCTTCGGGCCGGTCTGGACGGTACTCTATATCGCCATGGCCGTGGCCGCCTGGCGAGTGTGGCGGCGCCTCGGCTTGGGCGACGGACGGCATGCCCTGTCGCTTTTTGCTATTCAGCTCCTTCTCAACCTTGCTTGGACCATTCTGTTCTTCGGGTTCCAGCAGATCGGACTGGCGCTGGTTGAGATTGTTGTTTTGTTTGCCGTCATCGTTGCTACTGCTATCGCTTTTTGGCGAAGGGATAGCGGTGCGGGTCTGCTGTTCGTTCCTTATCTCGGGTGGGTCGGGTTCGCTGCCTTGCTCAACGCATCGCTTTGGCGTCTCAACTAGGCGCACGGGAAGACGGGGGCTGACGATGCGGCAAGCGTGTGCGGGCGTTATGAAGTAGCATGAAGCCGAAGTTTTGAAGGTTATGGGGCGTTTTGATTCCCGTCTGGACAACGTCGATTGGAACGAGGAGTTCGCGAAATGAGTTTGACTCGTAGCGTTGTCCTGAGTCTTGGGTTTTTCATGGCGGCGGCAGGAACCGCGACGGCCCAGCCAACGTCCATCGGCAGCGAGCGTTTCGGCCCGCCGCCCAAGGACTGGACCTTCGACATCGGCCCAGGTGTCGTCGTGGCGCCGTGGTTCGAAGGCTCGGCCAACTATCGCGTTCTACCGATTCCGAACCTTGATCTGCGTTACCAGCGCGACAAGTTCTTCATCTCTGCACGCGATGGCGTCGGTGCCACGCTTCTCGACCTCGACGGGTTCAAGGCAGGCCCAATCCTGCGCTATCGCTTCCCACGAAACGCGGGCGACGGCGGTTATCTGTTCGGTATGGGAAACGTGCCCTTCACGGTCGAAGGCGGCGGCTTCCTGCGCTACGACATGCCCTACCTTGCTGCCAAGGTGGAGCTGCGGCGCGGACTTGGTGGCAGCAACGGGCTTATCTTCGACGCCTTGGTCGACGGCAAGGTACGGCTGAGCCCCACCGTCTTCCTGTCTGCTGGTCCAAGGCTTTCCGTGACCGACGGCACCTATAACCAAGCCTACTTCGGCGTGAACGCCACCCAGTCGATCAACTCCGGCTACACCCAGTACTATCCCGGTGCCGGCCTGCGCAGCGTGGGCGCCGGCGCGAGTGGTGTATGGCGGGTGACCAACAACCTCACCTTCGTGGCCTTCGGTAGCTACAACTACCTGGCCGATATTGCCGGCAATTCGCCGATCGTCACGGGCCCCGGCGGCTCGCGCAACCAGTTCATCGTCGGCAGCGCCCTGTCTTGGCGCTTCGAATTCTAGCGACCGCGGCAGTCCGGCACTTATCGACCTACCGGCAGATTTCGATCTCCCAGCTTTAGGTGCTGCTGCACCTTGGCCCAGTAGTTCTCGGCGATGGTGTCGGAATCGAGTGGGCCTCCTCGGCATGTTCGAGTGGGGTCAAACCCACCGTTCTGACCTCGTGTCCGTCATGTGCGGTGCGCATCGCCCGTTTCATGTTGTAGGCGAGAACGTACAGCACCATCGCGGGGCGTACGTTCTTGATCATTTATGTCTGAAATTGCGTCTATCCCATCCGAGACTTTATCGTAAAGGATTGATGCTCCACAGTTCGACGGCGCAGGCGCATCTTATCAGGGTGTCGATCGAGCCGCGCCCGCACGGCATCGAGGACGGCCTCGTGCTTCCGACGTGAGGTCCGGCGCTCTTTGCCTGTTGTCGACTTGATCTTCAGTGTGCCTGCTTGGCAGGCAGTGCTCCAATAAGTGCGCGTTTCGAGTTCAAACCATTTCTTGCGAGAACTCCTATCTAGCCAGTCGCTGTGCGGTCGCTCCGTTGAATCTTATGCCGCGTAGTGATCCAAACGGCTAAGCCGCGTGTACTCCGACTTGGAAAGTGTGCGCTTACACAAAGTAAAAAACCCGACCATGCTGCCGATCGCCTTAAAGATGTTGTTCGGAGACCCGATGAAGCTCATCGGTATGGTCTTTGGAATAGCCTTTTCAACCCTGCTGATGTCGCAGCAGGGCGGATTTTTCATTGGACTGATTTCGCGGGCCGCAAACGTGATAGCAGACGCTCGCGAAGCGACGATTTGGGTCATGGATCCCCAGACCGAAACCGTTGAAGGCCCGACCAACATGCGCGCGACGGAACTCCTTCGGGTGCGCGGTGTCGAGGGAGTTCTGTGGGCCGTACCGCTGGTCAGGGCCTCGGGCACGATACGGACTGCAGAGGGACGCTCGACCACTGCGTCGTTTATCGGGGTCGACGATGCAAGCCTGGTCGGCATGACGGGCCGTTTCGTCGCCGGGGCACCGGAGGACCTGCGTAGGCCAGACGCGATCGCCATCGACCAGCTGGGCTTTGCGCGTTTGTGGCCAGGAGAACCACTCGAAACC
>CAMDPA010000477.1 GCA_945903565.1 Devosia equisanguinis
ACTTCGATCTACGGGTTCCGCTGCGCTCCACCCGTAGCTACATTCCACCGGCCCCTTCGGGGCCGATGCCCGACTTCTCCTCAGGATCACGTGCCGAGATCAAAGAGCTTCGATCGGCGCGGTGGATCAACTCCTGAAAGCAGACGGCCTTTGTGGGCCACGTCACGCAAACGGCTGCCCCTCACCCTCGCTCGAGTCTATGGCCCTCTCCCCCTCATGAAGGATGAGAGGGAGAGGGCGGAGCGCGGGATCGCGAGGGCGTACCGTCGCGGTTGAAGCGTCAGATAGGCTTGTACCCAACATTGTTGGATCGCGACGGTCGATCCCTTGATTACGTCATCCCGCCGGAGGCGGGAACCCACGTCACGCCGCGTTGGAGCGACCACATCGCGCTCTCCCCGAGGCTCGTCGGGGTGGCCGCCTGCGCGCATAGGCGCTAACATAGGCGGTCGGGAAACCTCAAACACACCACTGCGTCCCCGGACGAGCGATCCGACCGATAGGTCGGAGCGTGAAGATCCGGGGTCTTTACCCCCATCAGATGGGTAAAGGTCCCGGATAGCCTCGCTACACTCGGCTTCCGGGAACGCAAACCGAGAGGTAAGCGGTCTCAACTTAGCGCCTATGCGCCTGCGCGGCCATGACGGTTGAGTCGGATGATAGCCTGCCGCACAATGGCTCTTGGGCGAAGCCGTTATTGCGGCCGTCGTCCTCAGACCCGCTCACTCGTTTAGCCCGGAGCCCCCACATGACCTCCCGTTTCACCGACCGGCGCCAGCGCTTGCGGGCTATCCTCGCAGGTAACCGCTGCGTGCATCCCGCGTCGGTGTTCGATGCGATGTCCGCGCGCATCGCGGAGGATCTGGGGTTCGAGACGATCATGTTGGCGGGGTCGGTCGGCTCGCAGGCGGTGCTCGGTGCGCCCGATAATATTACGCTGACGTTGAGTGAGTTCGCGGGGCTCGGCAATCGCATCTGCCGGGCGTGCGAAGTGCCGCTGATCGTCGACGCCGACCATGGCTACGGCAACGCGTTGTCGGTCATGCGCACAGTCGAGGAACTGGAGATGGCCGGCATATCCGGCCTGTCGATCGAGGACACGATGCTGCCCGAGCCGTTCGGCAGCGGCGGCACGGCGCGGCTGATCTCGATCGAGGAAGGCGCCGGCAAAATGCGCGCCGCCGTCGCCGCGCGCCGCGATCCGCTGCTGGTCATCGCCGGCCGCACCAGCGCAACCGCGATCACCGGCCTCGACGATGCCAAGGCGCGCGTCGCCGCCTACTCGAAAACCGGCGTCGACGCGATCTTTCTCGCCGGCGTGAAATCGCGCGCGGACGTGGAAGCCATTCGCACCGTCACGAGCCTGCCGTTGATCCTAGGCGGCGTGCCCGGCGCGCTGATGGATCACGGCTTCCTCGACGCCAATGGCGTGCGCGTCTGCCTGCAAGGCCACCAGCCGATCCAGGCCGCGGTGCAAGCCGTCTACGCCACCATGAAAGCCCTGCGCGACGGCGCCGATCCCGCCAAGCTGCCCGGCCTCGCCTCGTCCGAAACGATGCGCCGCGTCACCCGCGCGGATGATTACGACCGCTGGACCAAGGATTTCCTGGGGGGATAAATACCCTCTCCCCTCGCCGTGCCGAAACGTTCACGCGAGGCCCTGGACAACCGCCTTCCATCCCGCTTTGCTAGGTGTGCGGCAAAGACCGGGCAAACGAGCAAGCGAGGCGGGGATGGCGAGTAAGGGCAAAGGGTCGGGCGCGGCCGGCGTCGACAACACATTCAAGTCGCCGCGCAGCGTGCTGTCGGCAACCTCGATAGCGATCGTCGGCGCGTCCGAGCGTGGCCGCTGGCCCGCGCAGATCATCACCAACCTGCAAGATCACGGCTATAAGGGCCGCATCTATCTCGTGAATCCGCGCCAGAAGGAAGTGTTCGGCGAGCGCTGCTATCCCACCCTGCGCGACCTGCCCGAGGCCGCCGACCACGCCGCCGTAATCGTGCCCTCCGCCGCTGTACCGGGCATTCTCGAGGACGCCGAAGCGCGCGGCGTCAAATCCGCCACCGTCTACGCGGCCGGCATGGGCGACGGCGACGATCCCGGCTCGGTCGAACGCGGCATCTGGCTCCGTGACTTCCTGACCCGCGCGAAACTGCGCATTTCCGGCCCCAACTGCATGGGCGCGATGAGCTACAAGGAGCGCCTGTTCGCCTATCCCAACGGCGCCTTGTGCGAGGTGCCCGCGGGCCCGGTCGGCGTCGTGTTCCAGTCGGGCGGCAACCTGCAGTTCTTCATGCAGGTCGCGGCCGAACGCGGCTTGCGCTTTTCCTACGGCGTCTCGACCGGCAACGAGCCCGACCTCGATCTCGCCGACTACCTCAACTACGTCGTCGACGACCCCGATACGAAATCGATCGTGCTGTTCATCGAGGGCTTGCGTCGGCCGCAGGCGTTCATGACGGCGGCCGCCAAGGCACTCGTGGCGGGTAAGCCGATCATGGCGATCAAGACGGGCCAATCGATCGCCTCGCAGGAAGCGGCCAAATCCCACACCGGTGCGATCGCCGGCGACTACGCCGCATTCATGGCGATGTGCGACCGCTACGGCATCACCGTGTGCCGCTCGATGGACGATCTCGTCGAGACATCCCTCGCGTTCCAGTGCGGTCGCCGCCCCAAGGGCCCGAAGATCGGTTTCGTCACGACATCGGGCGGTACGGTTGATCTGCTGTTCGACTACATGGAAACCGAAAACGCCGCGCTCGCCGATTTCTCCGCCACGACCAAGGCCGCCCTGCTGCCGACGATGCAGGAAGGCATCGCGCCGAAGAACCCGCTCGACGTCGGCATTCCCTCCACCAACGAGGCCGCCGCCACCTGGTGCCGCATCGTCCACGACGAGCCCGACGTCGACATGATCGGGTTCTCGACGACGCTGCCGCGCAAGCAGGGCGGCTACGGCGACATGGCGCCGTTCACGAAACTGATGAGCGAAACCGAAAAGCCGATCCTCGGCTTCGGGCGGATCATCCACACCAGCTCGCCCGAGGCCATCGCCCAGCAGCAGCAGGCGGGTTTCCCGTTCCTGCTCGGCCTCGAACCGACCATCCGCGCGATGAAGGCGCTGTGGTTCCACGCTGAGCGGGCGGACCGCGCCCCCGCCACGCCACCCGCCGAGAAGCCGAGCAAGCTCACGCCGGAAACGCTTGAGAGCACGCTCGCCGGCTATGGCATCGCGGTGCCGAAATCCCGCCTGGCCACGTCCGCGAAAGCCGCCGCCGACGCCGCCGCCGAGATCGGCTTTCCCGTCGCCTTGAAAATCCAGTCCGCGGACATCCTGCACAAGACCGAAGCCGGCGGCGTTATCCTCGGCCTCGCCAGCCGCGAAGCCGTCGAAGCCGCTGTCACGCAACTGAAAGCCTCCGCGGAGGCCACCCACAAGGGGGCGCGCATCGACGGCTATCTCGTGCAGGAAATGGTGTCGGGCATCGAGACGATCATCGGCGCGCGCACGGATGACTTGTATGGTCCCATGCTGCTCGTCGGCTCCGGCGGTATTCTGGTCGAGCTCACCAAGGACGCGGAGTTGGCGCTGCTGCCGGTTGCCCCCGCGCAGGTCGGCACGATGGTCGATAAGCTGAAACTATCGAAATTGCTGGCCGGCTATCGCGGCCGTCCGCCTGCCGATCGCGCCGCGTTCGAGAAGACCGTTGACGCTGTCGCGCATTTCTTCCTCGACCACCGCTCGAAAATCGCCGACATCGAGATCAACCCGCTGATCGTCCGCGCCGACGGCAAGGGCGCCGTCGCGGTGGATGTCAGGGTGATATGGCGCTGAACGGGTGTCAGACCCTCCGGGTCTGACACCATGCGTCCACCTCGACGTTCGGCAGATTGACGCAAGCCATCAACGTTTAGATTGGTGTCAGACCCGTCCTGCCGAAGGCGGGCTGGCAAGGATGAACGGGTGTCAGACCCTCCGGGTCTGACACCGTGCGTAAACCTCAAGGTTGTGCAGATTGACGCAAGTCATCAGCGTTTAGATTGGTGTC
>CAMDPA010000478.1 GCA_945903565.1 Devosia equisanguinis
CCCAGCTGCTCGGACCTTCCTTGCGCTCGGCGGGCACCCAGGTCGCGGGATCGATGGCGCGGCCGCCCCAACCGCACTCGACCATGAACGCCGACGGATTCCACGTATAGAACGACGTCATGTAGTCGCCCGCGTGACGCCCCATCGTCACGGCGATCTTCTCCGGGTCGAGTTGGGCGAGGTCGTAGCCCTGACCGACGTCGTCGAAGCTGTAATACTCCACCATCATGTGGTGGACCTTGCTTTGTCCGCTGCCGATCATCGCGAAGCTGTGATGGCGCGGATTGACGTGGAAGAAGCACGCCGGGAACGGGGTCGAATAGTAGTCGGACACGCCGAAGCCGAGCACGTCGCGATAAAACGCGATCCCCTCCTCCACGTTCTGCACCATCATCACGACGTGGCCAAGGCCGAGCGGCCCCGCACGAAAACCGGAAATGTTGCGGCCGGGCTTGAACGGATCGGATGTCACCTCCGCGCCATGGAAGAACTCGATGCGATTGCCGATCGGGTCGTCCAGCGCGATCAGATCCGCGACCAGCCGCTCGGCCGCCAGCGCCTTGCTGCCGCGCGTGAACCGAACCTTCTTGCTTTCCAGGCGCGCCGCCAGCCGATCCAACGCCGCCGCGTCCGCCATCTCCCAGCCGTAGCAGCCGATCCCATCGCCGCCGTCGGCATCGACGAGGATGCGCTGCTTGCGATCATCCATGCGTAGCGCGAGCTTGCCGGCGCCCTTCTCCACCACCTGCAAGCCGATCAGGCCGGTGCCGTAGGCGGACCAGTCGTCGATACTCTTGGTGCGCACGCCGACGTAACCCAGCGCCAAGGGCCGCGTGTCGAACGGCGTTGTTGCAACCGCGGATTTCGTGGACTTGGCGGGCATCGAACCGTTCTCCATCGCTATGGCAGCCCGCGTGTGGGGCGCCACGCGCTCCTATTGCCTCGAACGTTGCCGGGAGGGCAATGCCTGTCAATGCCGGGGCCGCGCGCGAGGCTGAATACGACCGCGCCTGATACTACCGCGCCTGCGCCGCCGGGCGCACGATTTGCGCGGCCAGAATAAACAGCGGCGGCAGCGCGATCAGAATCGCAAACAGCCCCGTCGCCGGCAGTCCGCCCAACGCCATGACAGGCCCGGTGATCAGGGCTGCCGCCATGTTGATGCCTCCCGCAATGCTCTCGTTCACGCCGATAGCCCGGCCGCGCTCGTGGGTCTCGTAGCTCTCCGCGATCAGCGCCGTCGCCGCGACATTGCCCCCAGCCCAGCCGAGACCGACCAGAAATGTGCCGAGGGTAATCAACAGCCAGCCGCCCGTGAAAGCGACGAGCGCGGCGCCGATCAGCGAGATCACGACACCGGGATACATCACCTTCTCATGGCCAATCCGGTCCGCGAGCCGGCCGAGCGGCACCGTGAACGCGAACATGCCGACCGTATGGAACATATGCGAGGCCGCGATCTCCGTCAGCGAGTGGCCGTGATGGTGCAGCACCAGCGAGGTCAGCACCATGACCACGGTCATGTTGCCCTGGCCCGCACCATTGGCAATGATCGCCGCCCGGATGCGCGGCTGCCGCAGCATGTCGAGCCAGTTGAACTCCACCACCGGCCCCGGCTTGCGCTCCGGCGCCACGTAGCCCGGGTAGTATCGGCCCAGGTTCATGCCGATCTCCTTGGGATCGGGGCGCACCATGAGCACCATGAACATGCCCGGAATGATCAACGCCGGCACCATCATCCACGGCAAACCCAGCGGGTCCATGCCGAGGGTGGGCGCAAGCTTCTCCGACCAATTGACCATCAGCGGGCTCAACACGAGGCCGACCAGAGAGCCCATCGCGATATAGCCGAGCGCCTCCGCGCGGCGGTTGGGCGGAAACATATCGGTTGCGGCGACGCGAAGCTGTTGCGCCGCGTTCATGCCCATCGAGAACAGCAGCATGCCCGCGATCAACACCGCAGCGCTGTTGAAATGCATCGACGAGCCCGTCACGACCGCGCCGACCATCGCCAGCACGAGACCCAACATGATGCCGGGCTTGCGGCCCCACTTGTCCGCGATTTCGCCGATCGGATAGGCGATGAGAAACCGGCTCAGCCCGATCAGTGCGATCGACATGCCCGCAAGCGCGGCGGAACCGGTGAGTTGCACGACCATTAGCGGGCCGAAGCCGTAGGCGAACTGCATGCCCGCGCCGGTGAACGTCTGGCACAGAGCAAACAGCGCCATGTTGCGCCGGATCAGTGGCGGAATTGGCCAGTGCTGCGACGCTGCGGTTTCTTTCTGAATGCTGGCCCCCAAAGCTCGCGCGTCATGCGGTCAGGCACGACGCAATGGCCGCGAGAGTGGCCCAACCAGCCGCCCCGAGCCATCGCGCTCGCATGTTACATGGAGTCGCACGCGCGCCCGGGTCTGACCCCACGATGCGAAACGCTGTGGGTCACTCTTCATCGCACGGACGTTACGACACGGCGGCGCTGGCGGCGCAGAGAGGGTCAGACCCGCCGGGTCTGACCCTGGCGCTACTCGGCCGCAATCACGCCCTGGCCCGTCGATACCAGCCCAAGCTGCTTGCGCGCTTGCTCACGTAGAATATCGATCGGCGCGAGCCGGCCCTTGTTCTCGTAGTGCCAGAAGGTCCAGCCGTTGCAGGCGGCCTTGCCTTGGACTTCCGCGCCCATGCGGTGAATAGAACCGTGCCGGCCCGCCGCGGCCAGCGTGCCGTCCGCTCGGACTTCGGCGCGAACCTTGCGGCGCTCGTCGAACAGCGCAACGCCCGGCCGCAACATGCCCAGCTCGATGATCGTGCCGAACGGCACGCGCGGCTCGTTGCGCTTGGAGCGCGTGGTTTCCAGCGCACGGTCGCCGAGCACCTCGACCTTGGCGATGCGCTCCTGCGCCGCCTTCGCATAGTCTGGATCGCGCTCGATGCCGATGAACCGCCGGCCCAGCCGCTTGGCCACCGCACCCGTCGTGCCCGTGCCAAAGAACGGATCGAGCACGACATCGCCGACATCGGTGGTAGCCAGCAGCACGCGATGCAACAGCCCTTCCGGCTTTTGCGTGGGATGCGCCTTGCGGCCGCCGTCGTCCTTCAACCGCTCCGGCCCCGAGCAGATCGGAATCAGCCAGTCCGAGCGCATCTGCACGTCGTCGTTGAACGCTTTCATCGCCTCGTAGTTGAACGTGGGGCGCGACTTCTGATCGCGCGACGCCCAAATCAGCGTCTCGTGCGCATTGGTGAAGCGCTTGCCGCGGAAGTTCGGCATCGGATTGGTCTTCAGCCAGATCACGTCGTTCTGCAGCCAGAACCCGAGATCCTGGATCGCGACGCCGAGCCGGAAGATGTTGTGATACGAGCCGATCACCCAGATCGCACCGTCGGGCTTCAGGACACGCCGGCACTCGGCCAGCCACGCCCGGGAAAAGCGGTCGTAATCCGCGAAACTCGCGAACTTGTCCCAGCCCTGATGCACACCGTCAACGACGGTATTGTTCGGACGAAGCAGGTCGCCGGCGAGCTGCAAGTTGTAAGGCGGATCAGCAAACACGAGATCGACGCTGGCGTCGGGCAGCTTCTTGAGCTCGGCCAGACATTCACCGGTGATAATGCGGTCGCGCGGACGCTTCTCGATCACGCGGCGGGACTGGGACATGGACGCAACTTTCTGACGCATAGTTAGGAACACCCGGCAAACTCTACAGCTCCGCGCGCGCTTGCAAAGCCATCGCGAGCGATCGCACCCTGACGCCGGTTCGTCAACAAGTTGCTAACGCCGACCGCATGACTGATGCCTAGAGATCATGGCGCGGGATCGTGGCGAACGAAGGGCGAACATTGTGCGCGACACATCAAACAGGACTTCGCACGTCGTGGCCAATCAGGCGCGGGCGCCACTTCCCTAGAGCATTTTCCACCTGATCTGGGTCGCTACCCGTATCCGGCGTGGCGAAAGTAGTTCGCGCACTCGTCGGGTGCAAACGTCTTGATGAGGCGGCCGATCAGCTTCATCAGCGCCTTCACGGTGCGGGCCGCGCCCTTGCGCAGCG
>CAMDPA010000479.1 GCA_945903565.1 Devosia equisanguinis
GCATCGGCCGGATCGCCGCGCGGGTGTTCGAGCAGCTCGTCACGCACCCGCCGCGGACGATGCGGATGCTGGTCGACGAGACGAGGCGTTGTAGATGGTACGGGTCAGTTCAGAGGACGACCTGAGCCAAGGGGATAGGTATGATCGGCCAGACCATTCCAACGTGGAGTATATACTACCACGTGAGATGAATTCAAATCACATTTTACACGGATTATTTATGCAGATTCGCTCCGTAATTGGATCGCAGCGCCGCAGCGCGGTGGCCAACATCGGCGCTGGGGCACGGGCGTAGTTCCGGTTTGGGATGCGACGGCCTACTCCGCAGCCGTCCTTGGTGCAGCCTGAGCCACGGTCTCACGCTCCTGCTTGATGCGTTCCGCCATCAGGAACGCGAGTTCCAAGGACTGGTCGGCGTTGAGGCGGGGATCGCAGTGGGTGTGATAGCGATCCGACAATTCCGCGTCCGAGATCGCGCCCGCTCCGCCGGTGCACTCGGTGACGTTCTGTCCGGTCATCTCGACGTGAACGCCACCGGCATGTGTGCCTTCCGCGCGGTGGATCGCGAAGAACGTATCGACCTCGCTCAGGATGCGTTCGAACGGCCGGGTCTTGTAGCCGGATGCGGCGCCGATCGTGTTGCCATGCATGGGATCGCAGGACCACACCACGCCTCGCCCGGCTTTTTCGACGGCACGGATCAGGCGCGGCAATGCCTTCTCCACCTTATCGGAGCCGAACCGGCAGATCAGCGTGATGCGCCCGCGCTCCTCCTTCGGGTTGAGGATGTCGATCAGCTTGAGCAGAGTGTCGGGCTCCAGCGAGGGGCCGCACTTGATGCCGATGGGGTTGCGGATGCCGCGGCAGAACTCGACGTGAGCGTGATCGGGCTGACGTGTGCGGTCGCCGATCCACAGCATATGACCTGATGTGCCGTACCATTCGCCGGATGTGGAATCGAGCCGGGTAAAGGCCTGCTCGAAGCCCAGAAGCAGGGCTTCGTGGCTGGTGTAGATCGGGGTCGTGCGCAGCTGCGGGGTATTCTCCGACGTGATCCCGCACGCGCGCATGAAAGCGATCGTCTGCGAGATCCGGTCGGCGAGTTCACTGAAGCGCTGTCCCTGGGGACTGTCCTTCACGAAGCCTAGGGTCCACTGATGCACGCGCTCGAGATCGGCATAGCCGCCCATCGTGAAGGCGCGCAGCAGGTTCAAGGTCGCTGCGGACTGGCGATAGGCCTCGATCTGGCGCTGGGGATCGGGTGTGCGGTCCTGGGTAGTGAATTCCGAGCCGTTGATGATGTCGCCGCGATAACTCGGCAGCGTCACGTCGCCTTTTTTTTCGATGTCGGACGAGCGCGGCTTGGCGAATTGTCCCGCGATCCGGCCAACCTTCACGATCGGCATCGAGGCGGCGTAGGTGAGCACCACCGCCATCTGCAGGAACACGCGCAGGAAATCGCGGATGTTATCGGCCCGGTGTTCGGCGAAACTCTCGGCGCAATCGCCCCCTTGCAGCAGGAAGGCGTCGCCGGCCGCGACCTCGCCGAGGCGGCGCTTCAAATCGCGGGCTTCGCCGGCAAAAACAAGCGGGGGAAATGTGGCCAGCCGGGTCTCGGTATCGGCCAGTATTGCCTTGTCGGGGTACTCGGGAACCTGGACGATCGGCTTGGATCTCCAGCTTTCGGGCGACCATGGCGCCGGCATGAAACGCGCTCCTTGAATGTGGGTGCAGCATGCTGCACCTGCGAGAAATCGTTATGCCACGAATGCAAAACGCGGGAACATGGCCTTTTGGCGGAGTGGTGCGTGGAGCACCGTGGCTTGCCCCAACGATCAGGGCTTTGGCGTCGTCTTGATCGGGGCGACCTTGCGCATGAACGCAACCGGCAAGGCCGCGTCGCGATCGAGGGGCCACACGCCATGCGAGGCGACATCGTAGCCGAGCTGGGCGAAAAATTCCGCCGCGCCAAGTGGTGCGCGAATGGTGTAGACTGCAAATCCGGCCTGGTGTGCCTCCGCCTCCACAGCCTCGACGAGCCGCCGGCCGATTCCGAGCCGGGCATAGAGCGGGGAAACGAAAACACCCATCAATCGCGCCACGGAGCCCGCGTCGTTGGCTGGCGTCCAGCCGGCGGTTCCGACCAGGGCGCCGTCGAGTCGCGCCGCCAGCAGCCGGCGCACGCGCACGATTTCGGCAATGCGGGCGGAGTAGGCCTCGGAGTAGATGTGGTTGGCGAAAGCGATGATCTCGCCTTCCGACAACATGCCCGCGGCAAGCCTGCGCGCCGACAGGGCATGTAGATGCCGCAGCTCAGACATATGATCGATCTCGGCCGGGCCGATCTCGATGGCGCGGGCTAGGTCGCTCGCTTGCGCGGTCGGTGCACTCATACCAGTCGGCCGCATCCCCGGAGGAACGTCCTTCGCATACTCGAACTCATTAAAAGCTGACGGACTATATTGAAGCCGGCAAATCTGGCCGTTTCCAACTGCCGCCAGACGCAGTGTAGCTCATCTGAACGGGTGAACACAGCAACTAATTGTGCCGAGCGCGTCAGCGGCGCGGTGGCGCAGGCGGAGGTGGTCCGCCGGCAGCAGGCAGTGCATCGGCGCGGCGATCGGAGGCGGTTACCGGCGGCGTTGCCTGCGGCAGGAACTCGGCCTGTTTGCATGAGCAGCCGGAGACGAACTCCTTGCGAAAGCGGAACGCGGTCCGCAGGGTCGAGTAGGGTTGCCGCGTCTTATGCGAGACTGCCTGCTCGATGCCCGCGCCTGGGCTTTGGCTGTAGTAGTACAGTTCGGCGGGCGCGGCGCACTTCTGCTGGCACTGATCCTGGTCGCGTTCGAAATGGTTGGGCAGCGTCGAGAAGCTGACGGGGAAGAACGCGCCGTCGCATAGCCGCACGCAGACGGTGCGGAACGTTGCGCCATACGTGAACTTGTTGCCACCCGCGTTGGAATCTTCGTCCTGCCATAGGGATGAGAACGGCCCGCTGTTGCGCGAGGCCTCCTGTTGGTACTGGCTGCCGCAGTTGTTGCGCGCGAGTTCTCTGACGAGGTCGTCGCGCAGCGAGCGGCCACCGGATTGCTGAACCTGCTGGCGCTGGACCTCGAGCTCGCTGAGGCGGCGTTTGGCGGCTTCCACGTTGCCCGCATTGCCGCGGCACGCGGGCGTGTTGCGCAGCGACTTGCCGAGGAACAGGAACTCGTACTCGTAGCAGTTGCCGCGCTCGAGCTGATCCTGCGCGGCGCGCAGGTTGCGTTCGGCCTGGCGCATATCATTTTCGATGCGCGGCAGTACGTTCATGCCCTGGTTATTGCGGCCCTCGGACACGAGCCGCTGCTCGAGCTGCACACAGATCGGCGAGCGCCCGCCCGGCGACTGGCCGAAGTTCTGCGGTGGTGGATTGCTGAAAGGAGCCGGCTGCTGTTGCTGCGGTGGCGGCGGTTGTGGTCGCACGTTCTCGCGGGGAACAGGTTGGCGCTGCTCGCCCCATGGGTTCCACCAGCCTTGCGCGTGGGCGGAACCGCAGGGCAGTGCCGCCATGATAACGGCGGCAACCGCCCCGATTGTTGAGACCGCAGGGGGGCATTGGGCGCGCAAGCCCTTCTGCCACTGCATTAGCAGCAGTGCTGCCATCTCGGCTCTGTCCCTCACCCGTCGCATTGCCTGTTCAGCTCAGCCTTTCCCAAACAGAGTTCGCAAAGATGGTGTTCCCCGTTTTGCGAGAAAACTCTGTTGAAGCAAAGAACTAAGCAGGACCATCCGCTGGGCTTCCAACGGACGTCTGCCTAGGTTGGCGCGGCGAATCCCCCACCGGCACCGAACGGGACTATGGTCGCGGCGTGCTAGCGGGTCAATGCAGCGCAATTGCGGCGCCAGGGCAATCGCTCGAGAAAGGGGCTTGCGGAGAGAGAAAGGGGATTCACAAGAGGTGAGTCGGTGTGATTGATGGGCTTCCATCCGAATCGGATGGAGAAGGCCCATGTCCGCAGCCCGCCCGCAGCTTGCCACCCCGTCGAAGA
>CAMDPA010000480.1 GCA_945903565.1 Devosia equisanguinis
CCTGCCGCAATCGGCCGGCACGCGCACCCGCGCCTTCCTCGAGGAAGCCGGCATCCCCCGGCTGCTCGTGGACCGGGGATTCGGCTAGGCACGCGCGGCAGGAGTGGACCATTTCGTGGCACACCTCGTCGTGCCACGACGTGTCCCTCGACCTGTGCCACGAACCAGCCTCAAGGCCTTGGTCCCGCAGGGCAATCGCCCCCCGACGAACTGTGCCACCGGCACCCGCCGCTCATCGCGATGAATGTCCCAAAAACAACGCCAAAGTGGACCATTCGTGGACCATTCGGGGGACCACGAAAAACGCCCGGCGGAAGATCCGCCGGGCGTTCGATCATCGAGCCCGCAAAAGCCCAATCATGACGGAAAATATAGCTGAAACCGGCTGAACCTGCAAATTTTTTCGACTTGGGCGATGAACCCATAAACGGCCTTCACCCTGGCTTGAGTAGAGATGTCCGCTTCCGATGTTAAGGCCGACTCCGGTCACTTCCCCTGCCATGTCTCAGAAGGACCAATTCCGGAAGTGAGCAGCAGTCACGAACGGCTATCCGATCCACGAAAAACTCGACCAATTAAGGGTACTGAAACTGGGACGACACCGCCGCCGGCGTTACTTAAGATGCAACCTGGCCGGGCTACGGGGGTGTCCCGATAGGGGCGGCGGGCATTTGCGGACTTTGGGGGCTTCTTGACTGGCGAGCGTGTGACAAGGCGACTGGCGGCTATCCTGGCGGCAGATGTCGTTGGTTATTCGCGCCTGATGGGCCGAGACGAGAACGGTACGCTTTCGCAGCTGAAGGCTCATCGCATCGAGCGGCTGGAGCCGACACTGGCACGCCACGGTGGCCGGCTCGTGAAGCTTACCGGTGATGGCGCGCTGGTCGAGTTTCCCAGTGCAGTGGACGCACTCGGGGCGGCCATCGAGTTTCAGCAGCTTATGGCCGAGGCTAACTGGGACAAGCCCGAAGACACTGCCATTGTGTTCCGCATCGGACTGCACCTCGGCGATCTGATCGTCGACGGCGATGATCTCTACGGCGATGGCGTGAACGTCGCAGCGCGGCTTGAGGCAGAAGCGCCGGCCGGCGGGATCGTGCTTTCGGGCAATATGCACGATGCCGTCGTGGGGCGGCTCAAAGCAGCGTTCGAGGACCTGGGCGACCTCTCCTTGAAGAACATCGAACGACCAGTGCGGGCCTACCGCGTGCGCGCAGAGGGAGTGGCCGCCTCTTCCACCACCGTCACCTCGTCGCCGTCAGGTAGCGCACCGCTTGCATTGCCGGACAAGCCTTCCATCGCAGTGCTGCCGTTCCAGAACATGTCGAGCGACGTGGAGCAGGAATACTTCGCTGATGGTGTGGTCGAGGACATCATCACGGCGCTGTCGCGGTTCAAATCGTTGTTCGTGATCGCAAGGAACTCGAGCTTCACCTACAAGGGCAAGGCCGTCGATATCAAGCAGGTCGGTCGCGAACTCGGAGTCCGCTATGTGCTCGAAGGCAGCGTGCGCAAGGCAGGCGGCAAGGTGCGCATCACGGGCCAGCTTATCGATAGCAAAACGGGCGCGCATCTATGGGCAGACCGCATCGATGGATCTCTCGATGATGTGTTCGAACTTCAAGATCAGGTGACGACCAGCGTGGTGGGCGCGATTGCACCGAAGATCGATCAAGCGGAAATGCAACGTGCGAAGCGCAAGCCGGTCGAGAATCTCGACGCCTACGACGCCTTCTTGCGCGGATTGGCGTTTTCCTACGAGTGGACAAAAGATGGTTGGAACGAGGCTCTGCGGTTGTTCCAACGGGCCATTGAGCTCGACCCCTCCTTCTCAACGCCCTACGGGATCGCCGCTCGTGCCTATGCCGCTCGCAAGGCGCAGGGCTGGAGCATCGACAGGAGCCTAGAGCAGGCCGAGATCAGAAACCTCGCATCACGCGTTTCGAGCATCGGCCGGGACGATGCACTCGCCCTCTCCTGGGCCGGGTTTTCTCTCGCCTATGTCTGTTTCGACTACGACACTGGCGGAGCCTTGGTCGACCAGGCCCTTGCGATCAATCCTAACTTAGCAGCAGGATGGACGAATCGAGGAACGCTCAGCCTCTGGCTTGGCCGGCACCAAAATGCCCGCGAGGAGCTCGCCCGCGCCCTGCGATTGAACCCAGTGGACCCCGAGGCCTTTCGCCCGGAAACGATCATGGCTTGGGCTCACTTTCTCGACGGGCGATACGACGACGCGTCGGCGTGGGCAGCGCGGGCCTTGGCCCATCAGCCGATCTGGCGGGGGGCCTTGCTGGCTTCAGCTGCTTCCTACGCCCTGACCGGGAACGATGGGGAAGCGGGAAAAGTTGTTGGTAAAATTCGTCGATTCGATCCGACCTATTGCCTGTCGACGTTCAGAAACGACAGCAATCTTCGCCCTGAGGATGACGAGAAATTTATCGAAGGCCTGCGCCTCGCCGGGCTCCCAGAATGAGCCTGTACCGACGAGATGATTGAGAAAGCCGGTCCGCTAGGTCCGCTTTGGGTCATTCGGGTCGAATTTCTCATGTCGCGAAATGTCCGCTTCGAAAGCAATTTCGGACATACCGGTCATCGGTATGAGTACAGACCCTAGGCGGCGGCGCGCTTGCGGGGCGGCGTCAGGATAATCGGCGCGAGGTCGGCGGCGACCAGCGACGCCGCGCGGCGCTCTTCCGGGACGGGACGATAGAGCGTGTCGCGCTGCTGCGGGGTGCGGCCGATCGAACGGATCAGGGCTTCCATCGCGTCGGGCGGGAACTCCTGGCCGTGCTGCGTGCCGGCGGCGCGCGAGATGCTTTCGTTCATCAGCGTGCCGCCGAGATCGTTGGCGCCTGACTCGAGGCAGATCGCGGCGCCAGCCGGGCCCATCTTGACCCACGAGGTCTGGATGTTGGGGATCACCGGATGCAGCACCAGGCGCGCCACCGAATGCATGATCACCGCCTCGCGGAAGGTCGGCCCGCGGCGGGCGCGGCCCTGGCGATACATCGGCGCTTCCATATGCACGAAGGGCAGCGGCACGAATTCGGTGAAGCCGCTGGTCTCGGTCTGCAAATCGCGCAGCGCCAGCAGATGCCGTGTCCAGGAAAGCGGTGTCTCGACATGGCCGTACATGATGGTCGAGGTCGTGCGCAGGCCGAGCTTGTGCGCCTGGCGCTGCACGTCGAGCCACTCGCCGGTGTTGATCTTGTCGGGGCAGATGATGGCGCGCACTTCATCATCGAGGATCTCGGCCGCCGTGCCCGGCAGGGTGCCAAGGCCGGCCTGCTGCAGGCTGGCGAGGAACGTGGAGATCGGCTGCTTCAGCGTTGCCGCGCCCTGGGTCACTTCCAGCGCCGAGAAAGCGTGGATGTGCATACTGGGTACCGCTTCTTTGATCGCCTTGCAGATCGCGACGTAGGTCTCGCCCGTATAGTCGGGATGGATGCCGCCCTGCATGCAGACTTCGGTGGCGCCGCGCTCCCAGGCTTCGACGGCGCGCCGCTTCACCTCGTCGAGCGCCAGATCGTAGGGCGCGCCGCGCAGATCCTCGTGGGTGCGGCCCTTGGAGAAGGCGCAGAACTTGCAGCGGAAGTAGCAGATGTTGGTGGAGTTGATGTTGCGGTTGACGACGTAGCGTATGACGTCGCCGCTGACGGCCTGGCGGAGCGCATTGGCGGCGCCCGTGACATGGCGATAGTCGGCGTCGCGGGCCGCGAACAGGCGCACGATCTCCGGCGGATCGAGACGCTGGCCCGACGTCGCGCGATCTACGATGCGGCTCAACTCAGGATCGACCTCGCGCACGAGGACGCGCGGCGCGGGCGGTGGCGTGGTCTCACCGGGCGACCAGTCGTCGTCGCGCGCCAAGCCTTCGGCGTCGCTCATGCGCCGGACCTGTGTCGCGACTTCAGGCGAGAGCCAGATATCGGGATCGCGGGCATAGGCCGGATAAAGCGGCAGGCGGTTGACCAGCACCTTGCCCAGCTCGGCGCTGCGGCACGCGAGTTCGTCGATGGC
>CAMDPA010000481.1 GCA_945903565.1 Devosia equisanguinis
TCGAGTATCCCTTCGCCATCGCGATCCCCGCCGTTGCTGCCGGTGGAATCCGAATCTGATTTGCGCGTCCGAGGGAATCCCCTGTAACTGTTTTGATTCACATCAAGTGGAAAGCGCTCTAGTGGCCCTCATATCGCGCCAAAATCGTATGCGGTCGGGGCCATGTTTCGATTTTGGCGCGACGGGCCACTAGGCATCAGCCCAGTTTAACCGCCTTGCGCACAGCCTCGAGCACAGAAATATCAGGCAGAACTTCATCGTCGATCGTTGCTAGCCCCCTGTTTCGCTGCCAACTCTGAAGCGCCTTACGGGTGTCGGTCCCGAACGTGCCATCAGGACCCTTCTTGCCGAGTTTGAAGCCCAGCTTGACCAAGCTCTGCTGCAATTCCTTGACTTGTGGCACGGTCAACGGCTTGTTTGCCTCGGTCGTTTCAAACACGCTCGTGGACGTTGGCGATGGTGTGCATGGGAAGCCCGCGGCCGTGTATCTCTTGAGAACCTTCTCCCCAATACCAATGCCCCCCGGCGTGGGAGAGAGTGTGTGACAGATGGAGTTTTCCCAGGTCACATAGGCGTTGCCAAACTTGCGCTGTACCTCTCGCTGCCATGCCGTCATGGCGGCGCCTTGGGCACCAATGCCGAATGGCCTGCCTGGCCCGTCCGCCGAAACCATCTCGCGTTTGCAATTGCTGGGAAGCTTGTCCAGCACTCTGGGGTCCGTGCAGCTCACAACCGATTTGTTCTGTGCGAAAGCACCGGTCGCAGAACACAGGGCAAACATCGTAGTCGTGAGCCCTACTCGAACAAGGGAAATCTGCCGCATTTGTAACTCCTTCCATAGCCCAATAAACCAGCCAGACAGCAGTCGAAATACGATGCCAAAGCAAAAATCGTTCGCTGCCACGGCGTGACAAACGCCAGAGCAATGCGACAAAATGTCAAGTCTGACGATAAGCCTGACGACAAGGCGTTTCGGGCAACCGTGCGATGTGAGCCGCTACGGTCATCTCGCCCGGCTGTTAAGCTGCGGCTGTCGCGTAGGTATCAATACCCCATCGCCGCACCGTCACTGCGAGGGTCCGTCGCGCCTTCGATTACGCCGTCGGTGTGGCGGACGATGGCGCCGGCGTGGCCCATGGTGCTGGTGAACGCCGGCAGCATCTCGACGTCGTGACCGGCGGCCTTGAGCGCCGCGACGAGCGCCGGATCGAACCGGCTTTCCAGCTTGAGGGTAATGCTCTCCTGCCCCCAGGTCTTGCCGAGCAGCCAGCGCGGCGCCGTGATCGCGGCCTGCAACGGCTGGCCGAACATCCCGTAGCGGCTGAACAGCGCCGATTGCGTCTGCGGCTGGCCCTCTCCGCCCATGGTGCCGTAAACCATCGTTCGCCCGTCCGCGAACCGCGCCATCGCCGGGTTGAGCGTATGAAACGGTTTGCGTCCCGGCACCAGGACGCGAGGCCCCGTTCCTTCCAAGAGGAAGCTCGAGCCACGGTTTTGCCAGACGACGCCGAGGTCGGGCAGCACGCAGCCCGAGCCGAATTCGAAATAGATGCTCTGGATGAAGCTTGCCGCCACGCCGTTGCCGTCGATCGCGCCGAGCCAGACCGTATCGCCCTTGTCGGCGGGCGCCGGCCACGCTAGCGCGCGCTTGGGGTCGATGCGTTTTACCAGCGCGTCGAGTTTGGCCTTCTTGAGGAACGCGCGCGGATCTTCCGTCATCGCGGCGGGATCGCCGACGATGCGGTCGCGCACGATGAACGCCTGCTTTGTCGCCTCGATCAGCCCGTGAATGTGCTCGAAACCTTCGGCTTCTTTCACGCCGAGCCGGTCGAACAGCGCCAGGATCATCAGCGAGGCGAGACCCTGCGTCGGCGGCGGGAAGTTAAAGAGCGTCGCGCCACGCACCGCGACCGACAGCGCATCGGGCGCCCCCGCGCGATGGCTCGCCAGGTCCGCCGCGGAAACGGGCGCACCCACCCCTTTGAGGTTCGCCGCGATCGTGCGCGCCAACGCACCGCGATAAAAGTCGTCCGTTCCCGCCGTGCCGATCCTACGCAGCGTGCCGCCGAGCGCGGCAAGCTTCATGACCTCGCCTTCGCGCGGCAGCCGGCCGTCGATCAGGAAAGTCCCGGCGAAGTTGGGCGCATCCGCCAGCTCGGGAAGCTTCGCTGCCGTCAAATCCGCCTGCGAGCCGGTCACCGCGAAACCGTTCTCCGCATGCCAGACCGCATCCTCGACGAGCCGCGAGAGCGGCAACTTGCCACCGAGTTGCGCGGAGGCTTGCAGCGCAGCGCCCCAGCCTGAGATCGTACCCGCAACGGTGTTGGCCGCGAGTGGTCCGCGCCATGGAATGTTCGCGTGCCCGGCTGTACGATAGAGTTCCGGCGTGGCCGCCGAAGCCGCGGCGCCACACGCATCGATCGCTTGCGGTGGCTTGCCCGGCGCGGCCACCAGCCAGAACCCATCGCCGCCGATGCTCGTCATGTGCGGATAGACGACCGCCAGTGCCGCCGCCATCGCAACCGTCGCCTCGATCGCGTTGCCGCCATCGCGCAGCACGCGCAGGCCCGCCTCGCTGGCGAGATGATGCGGCGCGGTGACCATCCCGCGCCGGGCACGTGGTGTAGTGAGCAAGCGAGGTCTCCGAGGTGTCGCGGTTGTGGTCACGCCGCGCATGCGCGGCGTCGCTAACCTACGGCCCATTGTTTATCGAGACCAGCGCGACCTTGGACCTCTACTTCACGATGCCTGCGTTCTGTCCCACCTTCAGCCAGATTGCGGCCTCCTGGGTGATGCGGGTGGAAAGCACCTCGGGCGAGCCGCCGACCGGGCTGAACATGATGGCATCAAGGCGTTTGACGAACTCCGGGTCCTTCAAGTACGCGCCGACTTCCTTGTTGAGCCGGTCGACGATGGCCTTCGGCGTACCTGCAGGCCCAGCCAACGCTGCCCAGAACGTACCGACGAAATCGGGATAACCCGCCTCCGCCGAGGTCGGAACGCCCGGCATTTGCGCCCACCGCCGGTTGTGTAGCACCATCAGCACATTGATGGTCTTGGCCTCGAATTGCGGCACGGCGCTGGTCGAGACGTCGAAGAACACCTGCACCTGCCCGCCCACGAGATCGTTCATCGCCGGTGCGCTGCCTCGATAGGGCACGTGCGCCATCTTCAGCTTGGCGACCTGATTGAACCATTCGCCTAGCAAATGTGTCGTCGATGTCGTGCCGACCGACGCGTAGGAATATCCATCGGGCGTTTTCTGGGCTGCGGCGATGACGTCGGCCGGTGTCTTCGCCCCGCTTTTGAGACTGGCCGCCATCACCATCGGCGATTCCGCCATCATGATGATGGGCGCGAATTGTGATGCGGTGTATCCCGCATTCGGGTTGAAGATCGGCGCCAATGCGAATGGTGTGTTGGTGCCGATGAACAGCGTGTAACCATCCGGATCGGCCTTGATCACCGCTTGGGCGCCGATCGTGGTGCCCCCGCCCGCCCGGTTGTCGATCAGGAACGGCTGTCCTAGAACCTTGGACAGATGCTCGACCACGGGACGCGCGAGCACGTCGGTCGGCCCGCCCGGCGGGAACGGGACGATCACCTTCACCGGCCGGTTGGGCCAGTCTTGAGCGTAGGCGGGCAATGCCGCGGCGAGACCTGTGGCGATCGTGGCAAGAACAGCAAGAGCGTGCATCTGCATTGACGCGTCCTCCCTGACAAGCTGTTGGCGGCGACTTGAAACCGTACCGCCGCGACAGTCTTGCAGAAGCCGGAGCTGTCGTGAAGGGCTTGGATGCTGCCAGTGCCGTCGCTTCACAAATGATCTGGAGGCCGGCGTCCTCGTCATGGTTGAGGATGGGTCGGTAGCACACGAGTTGTCCGGTTCCAGTAGCACACGATATGTCCGGTAATCCGTGATCCTCTCAATGCGCAGCATTGGGGGGATTGGATGAGCCGGGCCAAGTGTGACGAGGACCGGAGAATGGAGAAGTTTCTGGACGTTTACGG
>CAMDPA010000482.1 GCA_945903565.1 Devosia equisanguinis
GCATCAACGTCACGGTCGACGATCTCGATACGTCGGCCGACGCGATGGCGCTGCTGGCGGCAGGACAATTCCAGATCATCGAAGGCGGACTGGCCGCGGGCTATTTCAACGCACTCGCCAAGAAATTCCCGATCGTGATCGCGTCCGACCGCGTGCTGTCGCCCAACAATCACAAGTTCGTCGTGCGCATGGACTTGAAGGACGCGATCAAGAAACCCGCCGACCTCAAGGGACGCATCGTCGCGAGCAACGGTGGACCCGGCGCTATCACCACCTACGAGATCGGTAAGATCGTCGCCTCCGGTGGGCTCACGTTGAAGGATATCGAGATCAAGGTGATCCCGTTCCCGCAAATGGTGATCGCGCTGACCAACAAAGCGGTCGATGCGGCCATCGTGATCTCGCCGTTCTACGCCTCGATGTTCGAGAAGGGCATCGCACACGAGCTGATCGACCCCGAGGACGTGATCGAGAAAGGCCCGTTCGGCAGCGCGGTGGTGTTCATCAATACCGATTGGGCGGCCAAGAACCCCGAGCTCGTGAAGAACTACTTCCTCGCCTACATGCGGGGCGTGCGGGAATATTGCCAAGCCTATCACCATGGTCCCAACCGCGCCGAGATCGTCGAACTCGCCAACAAGAGCGGGATCGAGAAGCGGGCGGAGGTCCTGGAGAAGCTGCCATGGCCGGCGCGCAGCCCTTACGGCAAGGCCAGTATCGACAACATCCTGGACGTGCAGGACTGGTTCCACGCCCAAGGCTCGATCCAGCAAAAATTCCCGGCGGCGCAGCTGGTCGACAGCACCTACGCCGACTACGCCAGCGCCAAGCTGGGCGCCTACGAGGTCGCAAATAAGGACAGCCAGCTGAAGGGCTGCCGCTGAAAAGGTGTCAGACCCTCTGGGTCTGACACCGAATCACGAGGGATTGCAGGAAAGCGCATTCCCACGCGCACATTCGAGGGATGCGATGGGTGTCCGACCCGGAGGGGCTGACACCGTCTCACGCCAACTGGCCAGCCGGCCTATCGACATATCGCCCCCCCGTCCGGCATACGATATCGGGCAAGGCCACGAGCCGGGGAAGCAGGGGCGGACATGACGGTACAGCGCCGCGGCGCCGGGATCAAAATCACGGGGCTGCGCAGGGAGTATAGCGGCACGGCCGGAACGGTGCTCGCGCTGGATAACGTCGATCTCACGATCGCGCCGGGCGAGTTCGTCTGCATCGTCGGCCCGTCGGGCTGCGGCAAGTCCACCTTGTTGCGCATCCTCGCGGGCCTCGACAAGCAGACCGCCGGCACCATCGACGTCGACGCCAAAGGCTGGGCCGTCAAGAACGCGATGGTGTTCCAGGAAAGCGGCCTGTTCCCGTGGATGACGGTCGAAGACAATGTCGCCTTCGGCCTGATAACACGCGGCGTGCGCGCCAAGGAAAAGGCCGAGCGGGTCGATGCGGCGCTGAAGCTCGTCGGCCTCACCAAGTTCCGCAAGCACTATCCCCACCAACTCTCGGGCGGCATGCGCCAGCGCGGCGCGATTGCGCGTGCGTTCGTCACCGACCCCGCGATGCTGCTCATGGACGAGCCGTTCGCCGCTCTGGATGCGCAGAACCGCACTCTTCTCCAGGCCGAGCTGGTCCGCATCTGGGAGGAGACGGGCAAGACCGTCGTCTACATCACGCACTCAATCGACGAGGCGTTGCTGCTGGGCGACCGCTGCGTCGTGATGACGGCGTCGCCCGGCCGCTTCAAGGAGATCATCGACATCCCCTTCGCGCACCCGCGCAACGTGATGACGCTGTCGACGAGCCCCGAGTTCAACACCATGAAGCTCGCGATCTGGAAGGTGCTGGAGGACGAGGTCAACCGCGCCAGGGCGACCGAGTTGTAGGGCGCAGGCTGAGGACCAAAAATGAAAACACGCCTCTCCGAAAAGCTGCTCTACTTCATCTCGCCGATCGGGCTGCTGGCGCTGTGGCAGGGCCTGCTGCACTTCGGCATCGGCGACCGGCGCTTTATTCCCGCGCCAACCGACATCTTCTGGCAGTTCGTCGAAGTAACCGCGAGTGGCGAGCTGATCCAGCACACGCTGGTCACGCTCTATCGGGTGATGACGGGCTATGTGATCGGCGCCATTCCCGCCGTGGCCGTCGGCCTGCTGATGGCGATGCTGAAACCAGTACGCATCTTCTTCGATCCCCTGATCGCCTGCCTGTTCCCGATCCCCAAGGTCGCGTTGATGCCGCTGCTGCTGTTGGCGTTTGGATTTGGCGATGCGTCGAAGATCGCGCTGGTCGCGATCGCGGTGTTCTTCCCGGTGTGCGTCAACACCTACACGGGCGCCGCCAACATCGAGAAGATCTACTGGGACGTCGGCAAGAACTACGGCGCGAGCCAGTGGGTGATGTTCCGCCGCGTGATCCTGCCCGGCGCGCTGCCGACGATCTTCGCGGGGCTGCGCATTGCGCTGGCGGTCGCCTTCATCGTGCTCGTCGCCTCGGAGTTCGTCGCGACCAAGACGGGCATCGGCTACATGATCTGGAATTCCTGGGAACTGCTCCAGGTCGACATCATGTTCGCGGGCATCGTCACCATCGGGCTCCTCGGCCTCGTCTCCTCGCTGATCTTCGAGGAAGTCCAGCGCCGGGTTATTCCGTGGAAGCAGGAGCGTTAGCGCTCGAAGATCGGGGTTAAGGCGGCACCGCGGAACGGCGCGCCGCAGCGAGAGGCAATGCATGGCCCCACAATCTGCACCCGACACGTGGCCCGCCGAAGGCCTCACCCGCGTGCCCTATTGGGTGTTCCAGCGCGAAGACCTCGACGCGCGCGAGCAGGCGCAACTCTTCCAGGGGCCCGTGTGGAGTTTCCTGTGCCTCGACGCCGAGGTCGCCAAGTCTGGTGACTTCCGCACCACCTCCATCGGCGACGCACCCGTGATCGTCACGCGCCACACCGACGGCGCGCTGCATGCGTTCGAGAACCGTTGCGCGCATCGCGGCGCGCTGATCTGTCTGGAAGAGCACGGCAAGGGCAAGCGCGATTTCCAGTGCGTTTATCATGGCTGGAGCTACGATCTCGCGGGCAACCTCACGGGTGTCGCTTTCAAGAACGGGGTCAAGGGCAAGGGCGGCATGCCTAAGACCTTCCGCATGGAGGATCACCATCCCCGTAAGGTGCGACTCGCCACGCTGCATGGCCTCGTGTTCGGCACGTTCTCGGCGGAGGCACCGCCGTTGGGAGACTATCTCGGTCCGGAAATCGTGCCGCGCGTCGAGCGCGTGTTCGCCGGCCGCAAGCCGGTGGTTCTCACGCGCTACACGCAGGTGCTGCCGAACAACTGGAAGCTCTACATCGAGAACGTGAAGGACAGCTATCACGCCTCGATCCTGCATCTGTTCTTCACGACGTTCCAGTTGAACCAGCTCTCCTACAAGGGCGGTATTGTCGTCAGCGAGGCGGGCGGCCATCACGTCAGTTACAATCAGATCGACAAGGCGGCGGTCAGCAACAAGGACTACGCGGCGCAGAGCTTGAGGTCTGAAAGCCAGTACAAGCTCGCCGATCCCTCCCTGCTCAAGGGCTTCGAGGAATATCCCGACGGCATCACGCTGCAGATCCTGACGGTATTCCCGACCTTCGTTCTGCAGCAAATCTCCAACTCGATCGCCGTGCGCCGCATCGTGCCGCGCGGCGTCGGCCAGACCGATCTCCACTGGACCATCATCGGCTTCGACAACGATACGCCCGAGCAGCGCACGGTGCGCTTGAAGCAGGCCAATCTCGTCGGCCCCGCCGGCTTCATCTCGATGGAGGACGGCTGCGTCGGCGGCTTCGTGCAGCGCGGCATCGCCGGCGCGCCCAGCGCACGCGCCATTCTGGAGATGGGCGGCGCCACCGCCGAGTCGAGCGAGAGCCGCGTCAACGAAGCCTCGATCCGCGGCTTCTGGAAGCAATATCGCAGCACGATGGGGTTCTAGAGGTGTCAGACCCTC
>CAMDPA010000483.1 GCA_945903565.1 Devosia equisanguinis
GGCTGGGGTATCTTGGGTCATGGCGGTTGTGGCGTAGCGTTGATACGCGGCACTCTTCGTCTCGACACCGAATTGTTACGTGAATCTCGCCACTTGCACCACAACTGCCAACGATTTTCCAAGGTCTGGTGCATAATCCGGGCTAGCTCCGTTGTTGATCGCAGGGCGAGATGCCACGCCAACCGCGACGGCTGCAGTCCAAGTATTCTACAACCTTGAAATGCCCCCGAAAATAGCGCTGCCCGATCACAAATTCGCGAGATGCGGGCGCCGCCCTTCACGCGAGATCATGGCCCTGGCCGATGATGAGTGCCCGATGCTGTGTGGATGTGTCGCGCGGCAGATGGCGATATCGCTCGTACAAGCATGGAGCAGCCATGCTTGCCGTCATGCAGGAGCAGTCGTCATACGAACGGCCAGATCCGCGCGCGGATCACCCACCGGGGGCCCGCGATGCAGCGCCCACGCCTATCTCCGAGCGCCTGTACCGCAACCAGTTCGGTATCATCCTCGCGGTCGCCTTGACCGTGGCGGCGGCCGCCGTGCTCCTGTAGCGCCGCGAGGGCCGAGCACCAGCCTCGCCTCCTCTCCAAATGGCCAATCCTCGCCAGTACTGCACCTGATGCGGAAGCTGGGCGCTTGCGCTATCCTACCCGCCAGATGCTCCCATCAAGAAGGCATCGCACGAGAACGAGGAACGGGAACACGACAAGGAGCTCGCTATGAAATCGGGTCAAATCGCATGGGTCGCAGCAGGCTTGGCCGCGGCCTCCGCGCTTGCCGCACCGCCGGCACTGACGCAAGAAATCAAGCTCACCTTCGCCGACCAGAACTCGCCGACCGGCTGGGGCCCATCCCGCGCACTCACCCCGTGGGTCAAGCAGGTCGAGGATGCCACCAAGGGCCGGGTCAAGATCCAGGTTTATCCCTCCCAGTCGCTCGTCAAGGGCGTCGACATGTGGAAGGCGGCCTCGGCCGGGACCATCGACATCGGCTGGTGCGTGCAGTCCTATTGGCCCGACCTCACGCCGCTGTCGGACGTCGTCTCGCTGCCGGGCCTGCCCTTCAAGTCGGCGGAAAAGTCGAGCGAGGTGCTGTGGAAGCTTTACGAGAAATTCCCCGCGATCCAGAAGGAATATACGGCAGTCCAGCCGCTCGCGCTTTATACCGCGACGCCGTTCTTCATCCTGACGACCAAGAAGCAGATCAAGAGCCTTGAAGACGTACAGGGCATGAAAATCCGCATTGTCGGTCCGCCCTCGACCGCGCACTTCAAGGCAATCGGCGGCGTGCCGACGCCGATGCCGATGCCGGACGTCTATCAGGCGCTCGACCGCGGCGTGCTCGACGGCGCCAGCGCGCCTTGGGAGGCACTGCATGCCTTCCGCTTGTACGAGGTTTCCAAGTTCATCACGATCGCGCCGCTCGCCACCGTGTATTTCTCGATCTGCGCCAACCGCGCCAAGATGCAAAGCCTGCCCGCCGATGTTCGCGATCAGATCATGAGCGTGGGCGGCCTGGCCGGCTCGAAGTTCTGGGGCAAGAACTTCTTCGACTCCGCCCAGCAGGGCGTCGAAGCCGCGTTGAAGGAAGCAAAGAAAGAACTCGTCCGCTACGATCTGCCGGCTGCAGAAGTCCAGCGCTGGAACAAGCTTGCCGAGCCCGTGCACGAGGACTGGGTCAAGCGCAATGAAGCCAAGGGCCACAAGGAAGCACGCGAGATCCTCAACACGATGCTCTCGATGCTGAAGGAATAGTTTGAAGAGGTGAGTGGCGAATGGCTGGCGCTCGATCCAGCGCCAGCCCTCTCCATGTGAACCACTCACAACTCACCATTCGCCCTTTCTCCGGCCCGCAAATGATCTCCACCACCGCGAAAATCCTGGCCCGGTGCGAGCAGGCGCTGATCCTTCTCGCCATCATCGCGACCGCGGCGATGATGGCGCTGACCAGCGCCGACGCCATCATGCGCTATCAGTTCAATCGGCCGATCGTGGGCGCGTACGAGATCACCGAGAAATATCTGATGGTCGCCGCGATATTTCTCGGCTTCAGTTACGCCTATCGCGGCGGGGCGTTCATCCGGGTCACGTTCCTCGTCGATATCCTGCCGCAGCCCTGGCGCGGCCTCTCCAATATGTTCGCCTACCTGATGTCGCTGCTGTGCTGCGTATTGTTCATCATCGCATCCGGCCGGCAGGCGATCCGCGCCGCGAGCGACACGACCACCTTGGCGACGGTTCCGATCCTTGCCGGGCCAGCGCAGGTTTTTGTCCCCCTCGGTTTCCTTGCCCTGCTGATCCTCATGGTCGTCGATGTCAGACGCGTGTGGAGCGGCGAGGCGCTGCTCTTCACACAGAACCAGCCCGACACCTGATCCCCGCCATTCCAGCAATCCCTCATCGCGCCAGCCCGGCAAGGACGCCCCGCCCATGATCGTTGCGCTGCCTTTGATCGCGCTCGTCATTGCCCTGCTGCTCGGTGTTCCCATCGCCATCGCTCTGGCAGTCTGCGGCATGTTCGGCATCTGGCTCGTCACCGGAAACTTCGAAACCGTGCTCGGCATCGCCGGCCTCGCGCCCTACTCCACCGTGGCCGACTACGCGCTCACGACCATCCCGATGTTCATTCTGATGGCCTATTTCTCCGCCTCCAGCGGCCTCGCCAAGGATCTCTACACGGCAGCCGCCAACATGCTCTCGAACGTCCGCGGCGGGCTCGCCATCGCCACGGTGTTCGCCTGCGGCATCTTCGGAGCCATGTCCGGCGCCAGCGTCGCGGCAGCTTCCGTGATGTCGAAGATCGCGATGCCTGAAATGCGCCGGCACGGCTACTCCGATGAGCTGGCGGCGGGCGCGATCGGTGTCGGCTCCACGCTCGACATCCTGATCCCGCCGTCGATTGCGATGGTGATCTACGGCATCGCCACCCAGACCTCGATTGGCCAACTGCTGATCGCCGGTATCCTCCCTGGCCTCATGGTCGGCGTGCTGCTCGCGGCGATGATCTATGCGTGGGTCTGGATCAGCCCCTCGCATGCCCCTTCCACGTTTCGGGTTCCCGCGGCCGAACGCTGGGCCAGCCTGCTGCGGGTCTGGCCGAGCCTCTTGCTGATCACCGTTGTGATAGCGATGCTCTACACTGGTGTCGCCACACCAAGCGAGGTCGGCGCGCTCGGCGCCCTGATGGCTGGTGTCATCGGCGCGGTGTTCGGACGGCTCGATCTGAAAGGCGCGCTCGAGGCGATCCGCGCAACCATTCGCACGTCGGCGATGATCTTCCTGATCCTGATCGGCGCCACGATCTTCGGCAACTTCATGACCCTGTCGCGCATTCCCCACGAGGTCGTCGCCACCGTGACCGGGATGGGCCTCAATCGCTGGGTCGTGATCATCGGCATCGTCGTGATCTACTTCGTCGTCAGTATGTTCATGGACGAGATCCCGCTGCTGTTGCTCACCTTGCAACTCACGTTCCCGCTCGTGACGTCGCTCGGCTTCGACCCCATCTGGTTCGGCGTGCTCTCGATGATGATGGTGGCGATGGGCTTGGTGTTCCCGCCCGTCGGCATGGTCGCGTTCGTGGTCAGCGCAACCGGCGGCGTCGAGCTGACGAAGGTCTTCAAGGGCACCAGCATCTTGATGATGTCGATCCTCGTCACCACGATCCTGCTGATGATCTTCCCCGAAATCGCGCTGTGGCTGCCGCGCACGATGAAGTGACGAGGTACGTTTCCCATCGGCTCCGCGATGTCGGATCAGCCGCCGTGGAGCCGGCAAAGCCTCATCGCCACCGTTACAGCACGCATTAAATTCCATGGAATTTTATCGTTATTTCAATGTTCTTAGGACGGATCGCAAAAAAGCTGAATCGTGATCTGTGTGCGTGCGACCGTGTGACTCGGCAGCGCGGGATTCCTTGTCCCGGCGAACAGTCGTACGCCGTTGCATGATCGACAGACAAGCCATTCGGCAAAGATGGGAAGCCGTCGG
>CAMDPA010000484.1 GCA_945903565.1 Devosia equisanguinis
GGCTTGGCGTCGTCCCCGTTCGCATCACTGATCACAATCTCTTATAGCTGCACCCGATCGCGACAGGGGGCGGTGGCCTTCGAGCGGCACTGCGGGACGTGCATCCAGTGCATCCAGCGCCGAATTTCCACGCTGGGTGGCGGCGCGGCCGAGCTCGACGAATCCGAGGGCTATTCGGTTGATCTGTTCACTGGGGAGCGCGAGAAGGCCGAAGATCGGGTCATGGCCGTCGGCTCAGTCGAACTCGCCTTGGATTGCGCCGCCATGAGCGACCGACAGTTCATGGGACGTTTCGCGCTCGAGGTCTCTCAAGTCGTGCAGGCGTATCCGCCAGCGGAGCGAAATGACATTGCGCAGAGACTGATCTCGCTATTCCGCCGTCACGGTGAGACCGTACGATCACTCGCCATCGACGCGGTACGCGCCGCCGCGGACCGGATCGTCGACAGGGCCATCAAACCCGGATCGCTGCTCGCGCTCGTCGCAACCCAAAACGTTCTCGGGCAACGAACCGCCGCTCTGGGGATGCAGTCCTCTCCGCTGGCAGAGCCGCCGTCAGGACGGCGCGCGGAGGGAGCGTCGCGCCTTTCCGAAGGGCAGATCGCGATCGCCATAGATTCCGAGCGCCAGCAGATCATGATTTCGGGGATCGCAGCGCTGAGCGGCCCAACGATGTTTGCGGTGCTCAATCATCTGGTCGAGCTGTCGATCGCCGATCGAGCAGCGAAGCTCGCCCCCAAGCGATACCGCTGCAAGCTGGGCAAGGTTCTTGCCGAAGATCTGGGCCTGTCTGATGCCGAGACGGTCGCGCAAGCCGTGCGTCGCATGAGAAAGGAGATCGCCGAGGGATTTGAGGCTCTCGAGGACTACAGCCCCGACGATGGCGCCGTCATCGAGAACGTTGCCAGGGCCGGCTACCGGCTGAACCCCGCCGTTGTCATCGTCTCACCCGAGGAGTTGCGCGCCCTCTGAGCGCCGTGGCGTCATGCGGCGACACATGACGCGTCATGCAACAAGCCGCCAACGACTGATTTCGTTGAGTATTCCCCAGCGCGCGCGTTATGCTCCCGAACTCGACCCGCCATGGCGTCTTGCTCCAGGTTCGGCGAAACTTCGCTCACACACAGGGCGACACAGGACTGGGGCGACGACGATGGGAACGAAACGAACGCACCGAGCAAGAGCCGCGCACCAAGAAGAGAGATGCAGCCGGCGGCCGGGCACTGCTCACGGGCGCCGCCCCGCCAACTCCCCCCCGCGCTTGATCGTACGTTTCCGAGTGAACTTGTCGATCACCAGTTCGCCATCTTCTCCGTCGCCGCGAAGGACCGGCATCTGGTGTCGCCTTCTGCGGTACTTCGGCAGTGTATCATGACCTGCTTGGCATAAGTATGACTGCGAAGCGCCCGCATGTGCGCGCCGCATTGATCAACGACCTCTGCGTTTACTGGCCGATGCGAACGGAAGTCCCTCGGGACGGGGCTAGCACCCGTTTCTGGATGGCCCAAACGAGTCGATCTGCCGATTACCAAATACTTCGGGCTGCGTTCGACAGCCCCTTGAGCTCCGACCGGTAGTTGGACACTTCGAGATCTTGCGTTCGTGGATCTCAAATGGGATGAAGAATAGGGATGACGTGTGCGCCCATTTTTGTTGTCGGACTGGACGACTTTGATTGAGGTCGAGGGGGGATGCGAACTGTCGTGATGCTGGCGCCCCCCGGAAGCGGGCTGCGGAGCCTACTCCGCACGCTGCCCGACGGCTTGACCCGCGGGGGCTCAGGCTTTCCGGCGTCGTGGAGCATGACGCTCGATGACCAAGGGACACTGCGCGGCATGGGCTTACTCGGCGCGCCCGCGACCGCCGTCCTCCCTGACGAGACGCGGAGCTACGACCTCAGTCTCGAGCTGAGTGTTCCGCGCAGGCTCAGATGGCATCCTTGGCAGAAGCGCAGCAAGGCGACATCCCATCGTTTCACCCTGCACACTTTCCGCTCTGCTCGCCTGGCGGCGTCCTCACGGCTGGGTAGCTTCGCCTTCGTCCTAGTCTGGCCGTTCCCATGGGTGACCGGCTCCGACCATGCTGGCGATAACGGCTGGGTCGACGAGGTGCGCCGCCACGCGAGCGCACTCGGCAAAGCCCAGCGCATTTATGTCGTGCTCTCCCAGTTCGACCAGGTGCTGATCGAGATGAGCCATCGACCGCGCGAGGCCCTGCTCGACCGAGACTTCGTCGCGAGTGCCATTCGCGACCTCGTGAAGCGCAACGTCGAGCTCAAGGAATGCCTCTCGGCGCTGGCCAAGGGCGGCAATCCTGTGCGGCTGCTGCCGGCGTCGGCCCACGGCATTATCAAGCCCTATTGCTCGAGCAATTGGTATCCGACCGGTACTACCAATCGATCGGCAACGGACCGGATGCTGATCGGCCCGGATGGTGGCGGTGCGCTCGCTGCCCTGATGCAGGGCTGGCATCCCCATCGCGGCAAGGGCCTTGCCGACGAGTTTGCCGAGCTGTGGGTTCCCCTGTTCACTGCTGATGCCGTCGTTGCGGCGGTCGCCGTCCGTGGGTGGAGGCGCCACCACGATTTTTTCTTTCGGCTCGAAGAGGCGCAGCGCACGCGAGCCTGACATAACTGTAACGGCGCGAAGCGGCGGTCCCAGAGTATAACAATGACAAGTCAGAACCGGAACATCGAGATTGCCAAGGCGCTGGTGCGGGTCGAGCATACGGCGGCGGTCCCGAGCATGGCCCTGTCCGACAACGACATCTGGAACGGCGCCGTCGCGCCCGACGAGAGGCAGCGATTGCGCAGGCTGGCGTTCTGGCTGAAGCAGAAGTGGCCACTCAGATGGGTCCTCCGCGACTCCACTTCCTTCGAGATCGAGGTGAGCGGCAGCCGTGAGGCCGTCGTGCGCTTCGCGGCCGACGTGGACGTGCCTAAGAGCATCGCCGCCAACGCAGCCTCGCCACGTGAAGCCAGCAAGTGGCTCAGGAAGCTGTTGAAGGGCGCCACGTCGCCGCGAAACGCCAAAGCGGTCGACCACAGTCTCGACTGGCAGCTACGCACGCATCCCCTCAACGTCCGCATTCGCCGCAGCAGTGGCGTGATCGACGACATCGCGCTACCGTTCCCCCACATCTTGCTGCTGCTGGGGGCCGGAAACAACGATTTGACCCAAGCGATCGAGGACAAGATTAGGCTCTATCTGCCGCATGGCTCCGTCGGTGGCCAGAAGCTGCAGGTCAAGGTCGTATTCGACGACAAGCTTGGCTCCCATAACGGTATCAGCTTCTTCGGACACGGCGTCAGCCTGGGCGCCGATGGCCAGGAGCCGCTCGGCCACCTGCGTGTGCGCCGGCGGGACGGCACCGGCGCGACCGACGTGATCCTGCCCAACGGGCTACCTGCGGGTTGGCATGAGACGCAATCAGGGCTCAGCTTCGCCTTCGCAAATGCAGCACGCGCTACGCCTGCGTTCGCGGAGATCGACATCGGCTCGACCGGAGAGCCGATCGACCAGGAGACTTCTGCGCGCAGCTTTTTTCTCGGCAAGCTCGGGATGGCTGAACAGTCCTGCTTCCTGTCGCGGCCATTCACACTCGAGGGGCGCGCCGTGGAGGCACAGTCCGAGAGCGACTACACGGTGGGCACATACGAGCGCGGCAAGAAGCGCACACTATGGTGGGATCCCGACAACGAGCATGAAGAGGACGGCACACCACGCTGGCATAAGGTGGTCAGCCGGACTAACAAGAACGAGGTGGCATTCGAGTTCTCGCTGGTCACAGACCCGAGCCCGACTAGGTTGAGGCGCGATACGCCGACGAGCCGCGACTATCTCGCCGTGCAGGCGATCGCGCTCCCCGATCCCGACCGCTGCGAGATGCTGAGCCGCTGCTGGATCGATTTTGATCCGGAGGGAAACCTCGCGATCTCACCGCTGCTCGGCTGCAGCCGCGCACTGATCATCGAGGAGGACGGAGCGCT
>CAMDPA010000485.1 GCA_945903565.1 Devosia equisanguinis
GCGCCTCGAACTCGGCGGCGGTCTTGGGAAAATCCCGCCACAGATCATCCGACTTATGCTGTGTCATGGCGCCAACTCCTGGTTGTCGCCGGTAGACCATGCAATTGCGCTGAATTTGAGGGACCTGAGGCAAGGGGATAGGTATGCGCCCGATGACTGACCAGCGCAACATTGAGAGAGTCCCAGGCCTAAATTATGACTGGCCCAATTCGTCACTTGTTCAGTTCGTGATGGGCTTTGCCCAGACCTTCTCGAGCCGGGCGTCGCGGCCGCATCCGGTTCGATAGCGATTATAGTGGCCGGGATTCTTCTTGTAGAAGTCCTGGTGATAGGCCTCCGCCGCCGTGAACGGCATCGCCTCCTCGATCGACACGACCACCGGGAACTTGAACTTCGCCGCAAGCTCCTTGGCCTTGGCCACCTTACTCTCGTCCGCGAGCTTCTTCTGTTCGGGCGTATGCGCGAAGATCACTGGGCGATAGTGGTTGCCCTTGTCGCAGAACTGCCCCGCCGCATCGAACGGATCGACGTTGCGCCAATAGACGTCGAGCAGCCGCTGATACGTCACCTTCGAGGGATCGTACGTGATGCGCACCACCTCGACATACCCTGTCTTGCCGGTCACGACCATGTCGTAGGACGGATTGGCCAGCGTTCCGCCCATGAAGCCGGAGGTCGTATCGACCACGCCCGCGACCTTGTCGAAATCCGACTCCGTGCACCAGAAGCAGCCCGAGCCGAACGTGGCGACAGCGGTCGACGGCGCCGTCTGCGAGATGGCGACGGAGCTGCCGGCGATCAGTACGGCGAGCCCCAGCGCGCCGAGAAGTCTACGAAGCATGAGCGTATATCCTGCGTTTGAGATCGTGTTGGTTTGGCGATAGGCTGGGCGCTACCGGCTGGTTCAGCTCGGCGACTTTTCTTTCGGTACAAACTTCAGCGCCACGCCGTTGTTGCAGTAGCGCTGCCCCGTCGGCTTCGGCCCGTCCTCGAACACGTGCCCTTGATGCCCGCCGCAGCGGCGGCAGTGATACTCCACCCGCAGCATGAACAAGGTGCGGTCCTCGGTGGTGCCGAGCGCATTGTCGAGCGGCTTCCAGAAGCTCGGCCACCCCGTCGTGCTGTCGTACTTCGTCTCGGACGAAAACAGCGGCAGATCGCAGCCCGCGCAATTGTAGACGCCCGGCTGGTATAGCTTGTCATAGGGATGGGAGAACGGCCGCTCCGTGCCGTGGTCGCGCAGCACGTGATACTGCGCCGGCGTCAGGATCTTCTTCCACTCCGCCAGCGTCTTGGTGATCTCGAACGTCTTGCCCTTCGGCCCGGCGGCGGAGGCATGCCGCCACCCCAAACCACCGACCAACAGCGCGCCGATACTGGTCAGCGTGATGTCCCTGCGACTCCACATGAGCGTGGCTCCCCGTGTTCAGATTCGTTGGCAGGCAATATGCCGAAATCCGCCGCCCCGATCCAGTAACGTCGGATCACACTGTCGTGGGAAGGGCGTGGCGTAGGTTGGGTTGGCGATGCGGAGCGTCGGCGCAAAGCGCGGCGCTTCCCCCTCTCCCCGTGGAAGCGCAGCGAAACGGGGAGAGGGTCGGGGAGAGGGGCGGCCACTTGCGCGCCCTCGCCGCCAAGCAACGTCAGCTGCTCTGCAGGGACCGACCGAACATTGATCCGCATGCGCCCGGCAGTGCTGGGCCAACAAGAGACAATTCGAAACAACTTGCTCAGCTCACGTGTTGCTAGCTGGCAACGCTTTGGCACTGTCCCCCGCTCGAAACATCAGTCGAGTGAAGGTACGTGCTCGCTCGATGAACAGTTGTGCGACCGGATTGAGTGTTCGATTCTTGAGCGTGGCAATCGTGACCGGTCTTTTCAATGCCGGCAATGCAATTCGCAATGCTTTCAATGGTTGATATTTCGCGCTCAACAGCACCGTGGATGCAGGCAGGAGCGCGAGAAATGGCCCTGAAATTACAAGATGAATATTCATCGCCATCGATACTGCCGTTATGGTCGGACGAGGTGTGCGAACCCCCGCCGCATCGAACAATTCAGCGATAAGCTGGGCCGCCGCAGAGTTCGGGGGCGGCATTACCCAAGGCTCATCCAGCAATTCAGCCAGCTTCAACTTCGAGCGCCGAGCCCATTTGCTTCTGGCTCCAGCCACAACAAGCAATCCTTCATTGAACAGAACTTCGGCATGCAAATCGTCAGCGCCTACGATACTCAACGGCGAACGCCCGATAACGAGGTCGACTTCGCGATTGCGAAGTGCAGCGTGAAGCTCCTCCAGAGCACCTTCAACCACCTCGATCGAGATGCGCGGATGATCGTGGACGAGCTGCCGGGCAATGGCCGGCACGATTCCGGCGACGGTCGGAGGCCCGCCGCCAACACGGATGTGACCGGCCGTCGGATCTTTCAGAAAGTCGATCTCCCTCAGGCCCAGCTGAATCTCATCGAATACGGCGTTCGCCCGTGCCAAGAGCGCCTTTCCATAGGGTGTCAGCTCGACTCCATGAGCGCTTCGATCGAGCAGGGCGACGCCCAACGCATGCTCCATGCTCGAGATCGCCTTGGAGACGACGGGCTGCGAGACCGCCAGGCGGTCTGCCGCCTTCGACATGCTTCGGCTCTCGGCCACGACCATCAGGATGTTGAGGTCGCGAAGACTGAGGCGGCGGCCTATGCGGTCGACGGTTCTCATGTGCATCACACTGGTATAGCTTTCAGGCTATGACCATAGTGCAAATTGGAATTTTGTGTCTATCCCCGATTGCGCTAGCTGTGCCTTCGACGAGCACCCACCAAGCTTCGATGACTCGCAGGAGCAGGCCATGTCCGAGTATGAATCTACAGCCCCGGAGTCGGCCACAAAGCAGGAGATCGTCGAGCGGTTTCGAGCAATCGCTCCGGGGTTCGCCGCGCGAGCGGCGGCGGCGGAGCAGGCCCGGCGGATTCCCCGAGAGTCTGTGAAAGAGATGCTCGCAGCCGGACTCGCTCGCATACTCGTTCCCCGACGGTTTGGCGGCTACGAGCTCGATTTCGACACGTGGCTCGACGTCATTCTCGAGATCAGCAGGGCCGATGCGTCGCATGGCTGGTGCGCCAGCCTCATCGTTCACCATGCCCACCTTGTCGGCCGGTTCCCGGAAGAGGCGCAGCGTGCGGTTTGGCGGAACGGCCCCGACGTTGTCATAGCAGCATCGCTTGCGCCGGCAGCAAGCATAACCAGCGGCGAAGGAGGGTACTGTGTCTCCGGTCGGCAGTCCGCCAATGCCAGCGGCGTCGACCACAGCTCGTGGGTCATCGTCGGCGGGTTGGTGCACGACGGAGGTGCCTCAGAAAGGAAGTTCTTTCTGATCCCGCAGGGCGAATTTCAAATTCGTGATACATGGTTCATGGCCGGTATGCAGGCAACCGGAAGCAACACCATCGTCACAGACAACGTGTTCGTACCAAGCACTCGGGTGCTCGGCCTATCGGATCTGCGAGAAGGCAGGAGTCCTGGTGGCACGCAGAACGCAAATCCAATCTTTCACACACCATTCTCTTATTATGCGCCTATTACGTTCTTGGCTCCGATGCTCGGTGCCGCCCAGGGAGCATATCGAAACTTCAGTGAATTGACGAAGGGGCGCAGGGCGGCGGATGGGACATCCGTGGCGGAGAAGACCAGCGTCCAGGTACGAATGGCGCGCTCTGCAGCCGACCTCGACACTGTCGAGTTATTGCTTCGACGCGCAAGTCGGGCTGCCAATTCGTCCGATGATCATTCGCCCGATCTACTTGCACGATCGGTGCGTGATTTCGCACGCGCGTCCGAGTTAGGACAGATCGCAGAATAACGGCTACGAGTTCTCCTGTCTACGTGGGCTGATTGTATAGTTCCATTCGGGATGGAAGTCATCGCCGACAAGCTTGACCGCCGCCAACTCGGCTTTGCTGACCTTGATGCCTTTCTCATAGGTTCGCGTG
>CAMDPA010000486.1 GCA_945903565.1 Devosia equisanguinis
CTTTCGAGTATCCCTTCGCCATCGCGATCCCCGCCGTTGCTGCCGGTGGAATCCGAATCTGATTTGCGCGTCCGAGGGAATCCCCTGTAACTGTTTTGATTCACATCAAGTGGAAAGCGCTCTAGCGCAAGGCTACCAGGCAACGCCGACCATCGCCGCAAGCGGTCGGCCCTCATGTCCCGCCATCAAACGCTCGAGCCCCGCCCGATCGAAACCGCCATCGCGTAACACCTCGTCGCGATGGATGCCTTGGCCGATGAACAGCGAATCGACACCAAATGCCGCCGCGCCCGCGATATCCGTACGAACCGCATCGCCGATCGCCAGGATCCGTTCTCGCGCGACCGGCCCGCTCCGCAAACGCGTCACGGTTTCCAACGCCCGCTGATACGCAGGCAAGTACGGCTTGCCCGCCCAATAAACGTGACCGCCCATGCTCTCGTAGAGTTCCGCGATCACGCCCGCGCACAGCAGCAGTTCGCCACCGACATCCACGATCAGATCGGGATTGGCGCACAGAAACGGCAAGCCGCGGCCCAACGCGATCTCCAGCAGCGGCCGATAGGTTTCCGCCGTCTCGTTTCGATCATCGACGAGCCCCGTGCACACGATCGCTTCGGCCTCATCGAACGCCACGCGGGCCGCCGACATCTTGGCAAACAGTGGCAGGTCGCGCGCGGTGCCGATGTGATGCACCCGCTTCAGACCGAGGGCCACCACCCGTTCGAGCGTCAAATCGCCGGAGGAAACGATCGCATCCCAACTGTCGCGCCGCACACCCTTCTCGTCGAGCACCTGGGCGACCCATTCCGCCGGCATCGGAGAGTTGGAGAGCAACAGCACCGTGCCGCCTTCCGAACGAAACCGCGCGAACGCCGCACCGGCTTGGGGATAAGCCTTCATGCCATCGTGAACGACACCCCACACGTCGCAGAACAGCACGTCGTAGCGGCCAAAAAGCTCTCCGGCGCGCGCAATGACCGGCACGCTCACGTTCACGGCCAAGCTCATCCTCCCGGCCCCCCGGGCGTTGCTCCGGATTTACCGAACACGCCGAACCGGAAACCAGCGTAAGAGACGAACATCGATACGAAACACGCGAGAAACAGCGCCAACTCCGGCGCAAGCACCGGGAAAGTCAGTAGCAGCCCGGCGAACACGGCGTAGTTGACGATCTGCGACGTGATCGAAACCCCCGCGAACTTCGAGAATTCCACCAGGCTCGGCGGCGTCGTGGTCTGGAACGTCACGGTCCGGTTGATGAGCCACGACACAACCATCGCGCACACGAGCCCGAACGGCCGCGCAAGGAACGGCGACAGCCCGCCCAAACGCGTGAGCAGAGCGAGTATCGTGGCGTCCGTGGTGAACGCCGCAACGCCGCCAAGCACGAAGCCGCCGTAGTGGCGCACATGACCATCGGCAAGCGCTGTCCGGCCGCGCGTCATGAGATCTGCGATCATACCGGCAACGCCTCCTGCCAGTCGACCGGCGGACCATCCGCTCTACGCCGGACATGCCAGATGGCCTCGTCGAGCCGTGGCATAGCAAACAGCGCGTCGAGCTCCTGGTGCCGCCGGGCGACGACGGAGTCGAGATCCGCCAGCACCGGGTCGGCGTAGCCCGGATGGCACATCACGAGATGGCGCCGTCCGGGCCGCTCGAAGAAGGCCTCCAGCTCGCCCTCGTACCGGCTGTCCATGTCGAATGCCGAGACACCGGAAAAGCCGTGATTGGTGGGAAATCCAGCAGCACGTGCTCGTGCGCCAAAGCCGCGCGAAAGCAACGCGATGGCGAGCGCCTTGTGAGCACCCGCTCGCCGCTGCAGGATCGCAGACAACCCATCCACGGGATCACGTACCAGCGGCCTGAACCGCGATTGGCGCCGCGCCAGCACGTCGAGCACGGCCGCGCGTATGCCGGGCAACGTATGCACGTGTTGATGACCGTCGATGAAGTCTGGCATGAAGCCGGTGCCTTCTTCGAAGCGCGCGAACTGACGCTCGATCTCCGCAGCGATCTCAGCCTTCACGACTCGGCCCATCAGCGCCATGCGCACGAGATCCGTATGGTCCGGAAGCTCGCCGTCCGGCGCCAGCCCGGGCATCGGGGCAAGCGGCGCCCCCAGCGTCAGATTGATATGCAGCCCGATCGCCACGAACGACCGCAGTTCCGCCAGCCGCCGCGCGTGCTGCTCGAAGCCCGGCAGCGTAACGATCGCACTGGTCGCGGACAGCCGGCGGGCCAGCGCCAACTCCTCGATGCCGCGCGAGACGCCGTCCGTCATCGCGAAGTCATCGGCGCACAAGACCACGTTGGCGCCAGGCTGAAGCGCCGCGCCATCACCAATCCGCGTTGTCGCCGTGTCCGCGCTCACAGCCGCCCTTTGCTGGCGCCAAAACCACCGATCTGGATCGGTTCGCGCTTGTCGCTCGCCTCCAACCCGATCTCTTCCGCGACGAGATACAACGGCCGCGCCTTCACTTCGTCGTACACCCGCCCCAGATACTCGCCGATGATGCCGAGCACAATCAGTTGTACACCCGCTAGCAGCAAGACCGACACGACGATGGTGGGAAAACCGGGAACGTCCACACCAAAGATCATCGTCTTCACGACGAAGATCAACACATAGAAGAAAGCGACCAGCGACACGGCCAACCCGAGCAGCGTCGAGATCCTGAGCGGCAACGTCGAGAACGATGTCAGGCCGTCCAGCGCGAAGTGCACGAGCCGCCGCACGTTCCAGCGCGATCCGCCGCTGCCTTCGCGCGCCGCCACCGTATAGGGCACCCCGACCGACTTGAAGCCGATCCACGAGAACAGCCCCTTATTGAATCGCGCCGCTTCCTTGATCCTGTTCATGGCGTCGACCGCCTTGCGGTCGAGCAGCCGGAAGTCGCCGGCCCCCTCGGGGATGTCGGTCTTCACCAGCGCGTTGAATATCTTGTAGTAGACGACGGACACCAGCCGCCGCAGCGGGCTGTCGGTATTGCGATCGACCCGCTGGCCGTACACGACCTGATAGCCCTCGCGCCACCGCGCCACGAACTGCGTCAGGATTTCCGGTGGATGCTGCAGATCCGCATCCATGATGACGACGGCATCGCCGCTCGCATAGCGCAACCCGGCCGCCAACGCGATCTCCTTGCCGAAGTTGCGGCTGAACGAGATCGCTCGCACGCGCGGGTCCACGGTATTGAGATGACGCAGCCGGGCCAGCGTGTCGTCGCTCGACCCGTCGTCGACGAAAACAAGCTCCCAGTTCCCGCCGGACAGGCCATCGAGCACCGGCGTCAACCGCGCGATCAGCCGCTGCAGGTTTCCGGCCTCGTTCAGGACCGGAATAACGATTGAGATTAGCTCGCGGGTCATGTCTCGCGGGGGATCGGATGCTTCAGCCCTGGCCCGGCCGAAATGCCTAGCCTCCTGGACGCCCGCCCCAAGCACCCTGTGCCCGTTTCGTTCGCCCATCAGAAGCGTAGATGACCCATCGAGACGTCAATTACAAGGCAAGCATGCGGATATGGGCAATGCCGGGTTGAGCCCAGGGCTATCGCATATGAACCGTAGCCAGGTCGGGATGAGGCCCAAGCCCCGACATGCAGACCCGACAAGGAGCGGCAAACGTATCGCGGGGATTGTTAGGGCGCGCGAAAAGCTTGACCGGGCCTACGACTGCGCCGATTCGTAGGGCGGGTAAGCGATGCCCTTCGCGTCGCGCAACCCGCCGAGGCTTGCCCCGACATCGACGGGCTTCGCGCAAATGCGCTCAGCACAGACCTGCGAAGTACGGTGAAGCCCAATCGGCGGGCCGCCGGTTCGCGAGCAGCGGGAGAAGCCCCGTAGGGCGCAATAGCGTTTTCGCGTATTGCGCCAGTCTGGGCGGTTACCCGACCGCCGTTTCGCGGGTTGCACGGCGCAATACGGCACGTGCCTATTGCGCCCTACGTCACCGCCCTACGGGACTTATCC
>CAMDPA010000487.1 GCA_945903565.1 Devosia equisanguinis
TGCGCAAGGGCGCGGCCCGCACCGTGAAGGCGCTGATGAAGCTGATCGGCCGCCTCATCAAGACGTTTGCACCCGACGAGTGCGCGAACTACTTTCGCCACGCCGGATACGGGTAGCGACCCAGATCAGGTGGAAAATGCTCTAGGGTGAGGGGCGGCAACAAGCGGTGAGGGGCAGCAACAAACGCTACGCCGCGCCCCCGCACCTCAATAATGTATCGAACCCTTCGCGCCGCCACCGACGGCGATCGAGTCGCCGTTGATCGACACCGACCGTGGCGAGCACAAAAACGCGATCACATCGGCCACTTCCTCGGCGTCGACGATCCGGCCGAGCGTGTTCTTCGAGCCCAATTGCTTCTCCACATCCGCCGCCGAGATGCCCTGCGCCTGCGCCATGCGCTCGACCACGCCCGGCGTCTTCTCCGTACGCGTCACGGCCGGATGGACGCACGTCACGTTGATGCCGAACGGGCCCAACTCGTCGGCGAGGTTCTTGGTCAACGCGGAAACACCGACGTTGCGCACACTGCCGATGATCGAGCCCGTGGTTCGCGCGGCCAGACCGCTGATGTTGATGATGCGCCCCCAGCCCTGCTTCTTCATGAACGGCGTCACTTCGCGCGCGGTACGCAGATAGCCGAGCACCTTGGTGTTCATCTCGCTGAAGAACATCTCGTTGGTGATATCCGCCACGCCCGGCGGCTTGCCCGACTGCCCGCCCGGCTGCGCGGCGGCATTGACGAGAATATCGATACGCCCCAGCGTCGACGCCGCGATCCCCACCATCTCACGCACCTTGGCGTCGTCGCCTGTATCGACGCTGAGCGACAGGATCCGCCGCCCGGTCGCGGCTGCGATCTCGGTCGCCGCCGCCTGCAACGCGCCCATATCGCGCGCGGCCAACGCCACGTCCACGCCCTCGCGCGCAAGCTGAAGAGCCACCGCCTTGCCGATGCCCTTGCTGCCACCCGATACGATCGCCGTCTTGCCGGTAAGCTTGAGATCCATGTCCGCGCCTCGCTGTTGTCACTCTCCGAATAAAAATCGCCGCAAGGCTAACCCGGCAGTGCACGCGATACCAGTGGAAGCGCCAAAGGTTCGCCGTCCGGACCTTTGACTGTCCGTACCTTGACTGTCCGCTGCCGACGGATGAGGATGCATCGCAGCGACAGTCGCAGATCGGCAACCCATGACCCAGACCTGCCGGAAACCGGCTCTAGCGCCCAGCCCGATAGCGGACTTCATCTGCTTTGCGGGCGGACTAATCAAGCACGCTGCGCCACGCCCCCGCTTCGTTTCCATCAGGCCAGTACCGCCTCCACCACGCTCACGGCCGAGTCGGTTGGAATCACACGAGTGAGCCGAAAGCCGGCTTTGGCCAGAAGGCTCGAATACTCGACCTCGGTGCGCTCCCGCCCTCCCGGCATCGTCAGCATGACCATGTCGAGCAGCTTGCCGGGATGCGGCGTGTCCCCTGCCGGCAGCACCATCTCGACGATCAGCACGCGGCCGCCCGGCTTCATCGCCTTACGACAATTGCCGAGGATGGCGAGGCACTGTTCCTCGCTCCAATCATGGATGATGTGCGACAGGATATAGGCGTCGCCTCCAGCTGGAACCGTGTTGAAGAAATCACCGGATTCGATCGCGACACGCCTGTCGATGCCGCGCGCCTTCAGCAAAGTTGGCGCATCCGTCACGATGTGCGGCATGTCGAACAACACGCCGCACGGCCCTTCGTATCGTTCGAGGATCGCGGCCAGCATGTTTCCGGTCGCGCCGCCGACATCCACAATGGTTTCCAGCTTCGAGAAATCATAGGCTGCGGCGACAGTCGGCGGCTCTCCGCCGTGAAAGCCGACCATGAATTCCGATATCAGCGACGCCTCGTCGTGATGCTGCTTCAAGTAGTCGAACACGGGCATTGCAAAAATCTTCTCGAAGGCGGTCTTCCCGGTCTTGATCGAATAGATGAGGTCGTCGAGCGGCCGGGTAAAAATGGGACCGGCGAGCGCGAGGATGCTGGCACGGGCTGAGCCAGGAGCGCCGGTCCTCAATGCCGCGCCCAAAGGCGTCAACGCGAAGCGTCCGCCCTCGCCTTCCGCAAGCAGGCCGAGGCTTGCAAGCGCACGCATGAAGCGGTGCAACGACGGGCCGTGGACCGCGAGGGGCTCGGCAAGCTCGGTTGCGCTCTTGGCGCCCGAAGCGAGTTGGTCCGGCAGTCCGAGCTTGGCGGCGGCGTAGACGATCCTGGATTTCCAGTAAGCGCTGCCCATCTTGATCAGTTGCACGTGCGGAGGAAGGCCAGGCGCTGCAGCATGAGCGGTGGAGGCGGACATCGTGGACTCCTTGGTGAGGTGCTTTGTGGGGCTTGCCTTGTAACGAGATCTATTATGTGCAAAATTCATGATCAGGACCAACGAATAGATTTCATGCATCATGAATGAAATTGATTTGTCACGCCTTGACCTCAATCTGCTCGTCACCTTCGAGGTGCTGATGACGGAGGGCAATGTCACCCACGCTGCCGCACGGCTGGGGCGCACCCAGTCGGCGGTCAGTCACGCCCTGGCGCGGCTGCGCGAGCAAGTCGGCGATCCGTTGCTGGTCAAGACGGCGCGGGGGATGGCACCAACCCCTTTTGCCCAAAAGCTCGTCGAGGAGGTGCGACCGGTTCTGCGGACGATCCAGCGCATTGTGACGCCGCCAGAGCCGTTCAATCCCGCAACCAGCAAACGCCATTTCAGGCTGGCAATACCCGACTTCGTTCCGGCCCTCTTGCCGAAGGTCATCGGGGCAATTCAACGGTCCGCTCCGGACGTCACCGTGGAATGGCTGGCGCCGAACATTCAAACGCTGCAATCCGTCGCCGAGGGCGAGATTGATCTCGCCTTGGTCAACTCCGCCAGGCCCGTTCCAGAAGGCGTGCAGCGGCAGGCGGCAGGTGGCGATCAGATCGCGGTGACGTTCGCGCGGAAGGGGCATCCTGCGATTGCGAACTGGGGACGAGCGGCGTGGCTGCAATGGCCGCACATCGTCGTTCCCCTGGGAGAGCGGATGAAAGGTCATGTGGAGAGCGCGACAGACCGCAACAGGCTACAGCGGAAGGTCGGTGCAAGCTTGTCGCATTTTTCGCAAGTACCGGCGCTTTTGGCGCAATCGGATTTCCTGGCCACAATGACCCCGCTGGTTATGGGCGAGGGCATTGCGCGCTACGGGCTTTGTGCTCTGAAGCCCCCCATCGACATCGAGCCTGCGCGGTTTTCCCTCGCCTGGAGCTTCCGGCACGCGACCGACACTGGCAACCAGTGGCTCAGAGCAATCGTCAAAACACAGTTTGATATCCTGTCGACGCAAGCCCAGGCTGTGGTGATAGGCGGCCATCAACGCAAACGGCAGAAGTCAAAATCGTAATGCAGCCGAGGTGGAGCGTTAAAAATGGGACTAACCGTTGTTACGGGTGCCAATCGCGGCATTGGGCTTGAACTGGTTCGACAGCTCAAGGACCGCGGCGCCGCCGTGGTTGCCGTCTGCCGCAATCGTTCGGGTACACTCGATGGATTGGGGATCCGCGTCGAGAGTGGTTTCGATTTGACCGTACCGGGTTCTTGGCCGGCAATTGGACGCCTTTTCGAAGGCGAGAACATCGACCTCCTGATCCAGAATGCCGGCATAGCGTCCATAGATTCCAAGGACAGCCTGGAGGTCGACGCAGGGTGATTCAATTCACCGCGTATGATGGCGGCGCGAACAGAGTTCTAACGGTCTCCGCCCGACGGAGACCACCGATGAACGCGCTGACCCAAGGCGATTGCATGAATCTGTAGGTGACACGGCGGGAGAATGCTGAATCTATGCAGGTCCTTTCGATTCGCGATGAGGACCGTCATGGCCGATGCCCAATCCCAGGTCGAACACGCGCACGATCAAGTCATTGGATGGCTTGCGC
>CAMDPA010000488.1 GCA_945903565.1 Devosia equisanguinis
TTGGCCTTGAAGTCCGGTGAGTGGTTCCGGCGTGTTCGCTTCGTCATTCTGGCTCCTGATTCGCACGCACAACCGTGCGCGCTGTCAGGCAGAGATTCCACTCATCGCACCGTCCGAAATTGTGGAGCCGTCTCTCTAATACCGGCGAGCGAAATGTTTGACTTATGAATTCAGGGTCGCTCGCCGGTATTTGATTTTTGCTTGCGCGCAGCCGCCACGCCAACCCTGCGCGCGGATACCTACGAGCAATGTTCGACCACAGGTCGAACATTTGGCTCTCCGGTATAATGGCTCCGCTCGTTCGATATTCTTAATTTGGCTTCAAGTTCAGCGCCTTGACGAGCTTGGCGTTGCCGGCGATCTCGTCAGCGACGAACTTGTCGAGTTCGGTTGGCGTCATCGACAACGGCTCGACGCCGTTCTTCGCAAGCCGCTCCTTGACCCCGGCATTCCCCATGGCCTTGACCGCCTCCTGATACAAACGGTCGATGATCGGGCGCGGCGTCTTGGCGGGTGCGAACATGCCGATCCAGAACATGTAGTCGGAGTCGGGATAGCCTGCTTCCAGCGTCGTGCGCACTTGCGGCAAGCCCGAAGCACGCGTGGGTGGGCTCACAACCAGGCCAACGACGCTGCCCTCCGCGATCTGCGGCATGGCGGTTGCGATCGGGCAGAAGTAATAGTCCACGCGGCCGGCGATGGTCTCGGTCAGCGCCTCCGCCCCGCCCTTGAACGGTACGTGCCGTGCCTCGAAGCCTGCGCTCAATCGGAACCGTTCCGCGCTCATGTGCGTGGCGGTGCCGACACCGGCAGTGGCAAAGTTGAACGAGCCGGGCTTGGCCTTGGCGGCGGCAACGAGATCGGCCACCGTCTTGAAGCCTTTGGCGGTCGACGTGATCAGCACATTCGGCAGATTGCCGAGCGGCGTGACGCCGGCGAGATCGCGCGCCACATCGAAAGACAGATTCTGGTAGACCGACGGCACGATAGTGTGTGCGGAGGAGTTCACCAGCAGCGTGTATCCGTCCGGGTCGGCCTTGGCGACTTGGCCCATGCCGGTCGAGCCGCCTGCACCGCCCCTGTTCTCCACGATGAAGGGCTGGCCGAGCTGCTGTGACATCTGATCGAGCACGATCCGCGGAATGACGTCAACCGCGCTGCCCGCACCGAACGGAATGACCACGCGGATCGGCTTGGCCGGCCAGGTTTGGGCGACGGCGGACGCCATCCAAGGGGTGAGCGCTGCCACCGCCAGAATGATCGCCGCAAACTTCGATAGCACCTGCATCGTATCCCTCATTACGTCCGTCATCGTTCACGCACGACAGTCCTTGAGCAGGCACGTGGCGCGCCCAATCGCCGTGTCGGTTCGCTCGCATAATAGCGCTGAAAGCGGGCGCCTGCAGCCGCCCTTTTTGTGCTTGCGTTTTGATAATCCCAAGCTCATACCGCCGGAGCTGGTGCCCTCATACTGAGGTTCGCCCCAGAGACTGGAACTGGATTACTCGCTTGCCGCTGGTGCGTCCTTTCCCGACTTCGGAGCCGCTTGGCCTGGACCGCCAGGCGACCGGCAGATAACCTATGGGAAAAGGATCCCGGCAATGCGCATTCAGGGCGTCGTTAAATTCTTCAACAGTGCCAAAGGTTTCGGCTTCATCAAGCCGGACAATGGCGGCAAGGACGTTTTTGTCCACGTTACCGCGCTGGAAATGGCCGGCATCTCCGCGCTGAACGAAGGCGACAAGGTCAGCTTCGTGCTGGAAGACGACCGCAAGGGCCGTGGCCAGAAGGCAGCGCAGCTCGAGCTGGTCTGACGTCGCCACACCAGGCGGTCTACGTCCCATTGCGGCAGCGGCCAGTTTTTCGTGCGCGCCCCCCGCGCATCGGCCACCACCGGGACAGACCGCCAAACGAAGCACACGGCCCGCCATGGTCACACCGGGCCGATGTGTTCCTAGAGTTAGATGTGTTGACCGGGAATGCCCGCGCTCCGCCTTCAGAGCTGAGCGCGCGGCACCCCACCGAGCCTGCGCGTAGCTTGCGGCGACCGCAGACAGCAGTCCCGCAGCGAGCCGTCGAGGTTATCAAAATGGCAAAGAAGCCCAATCCCAAGCCCGAGAGCGTGCTGTACAACGTCAGTTACGTCGACGGCACACAGACCTCCAACCGGCGCGTTCCCGCCGAGCTGTTGCGCGAGCTCGATGCCCAGGACCAGATCCTGGCCTTCCTGCAGAAGCAGGACCGCGAAATCGGTGAACGCTCCGGCAAGCCCCGCGCCGAGATCGATACGGTCGAGAAGGCGGACTGAGTTGTACGGGCGGCGAGCACTGCGTCAGCGTTAAAGCAGGCGGTAACCTCGCTGCGATTTGCGCCGTGAGCAACCACACCAGTCAACGCCTGCGTGCTAGGATTGCCACGTGCACAGCAACTCTGGCCCTAGCCCCGTGACCGACAAAACCATCCTGCTCATCATTGGCGGCGGCATTGCCGCCTACAAGTGCCTCGACCTCATCCGCCGCCTGCGGGAGCGTAAAATCCGCACGCGCGTGGTGATGACGGCTGCGGCGCAGCGCTTCATTACGCCCTTGTCGGCCGGCGCGATCTCAGGCGAGCGCGTGCTGACCGACCTGTTCAACCTCGACGACGAGCGCGAGATCGGCCACATCCGATTGTCGCGCGAGGCGGACCTGATCGTGGTGGCGCCGGCGACCGCCGACCTGATCGCGAAGATGGCCGGCGGCCACGCCGACGATCTCGCGACCGCCGTGCTGCTGGCGACCGACAAGCCCGTGCTGATCGCGCCGGCGATGAACCCGCGCATGTGGCTGCATCCCGCCACCCGCCGCAACGTGGCGATGTTGCAGGCCGATGGCATCGCGATCATCGGCCCCAACTCCGGCGAAATGGCCGAGCGCGGGGAAGCGGGTCCCGGTCGCATGGCCGAACCGTTGGAGATCGCAGCGCGGATCGAGGCAATGCTCGCGAACCCCACGTTGGATCCCGCCGCGACCGCCCCAACTCCGCGCGGCAGCCTTTCGGGCCGCCACGTGCTGGTCACGGCCGGGCCGACGCATGAGCCGATCGATCCTGTCCGCTATATCGCCAACCGTTCGTCGGGTCGCCAGGGTTACGCGATTGCTGCGGCGGCAGCCCAGTTGGGTGCGCGAGTCACGCTGGTGTCCGGCCCCGTCGAACTCGCCGATCCCGCAGGCGTGAAGGTCGTGCGCGTGCAAACGGCGGCCGAAATGCTTGCGGCGGTGGATATAGCGTTGCCTGCCGATGCAGCCGTGTTCGCCGCCGCGGTTGCGGATTGGCGGGTCGCCGATGCAGCAACCGAGAAGATCAAGAAGGGCAAGGGCGGAACGCCCAGCCTGTCGTTGATCGAGAACCCCGATATCCTCAAGACCGTCGCCCGGCGTGCGGAGATACGGCCCGCGCTCGTCGTCGGGTTCGCGGCGGAAACCGAGCGCGTGCTCGAGCACGCCCGCGCCAAGCGCAAATCGAAAGGCTGCGACTGGATCGTCGCCAACGACGTGAGCCCGCAGACCGGCATCATGGGCGGCACACGCAATACCGTGCACGTGATCACCGCCGATGGCGTCGAAAGCTGGCCGGAAATGGCAAAGGACGCCGTGGCCGAGAAGCTCGTCGCGCGGATCGCGGAACATCTCGTGCTGGGGCAGGCCGATGTGTAACGACTTGTCAGCGGCAATTTCGATTGGAACACCACCGATGTTCGTACGTCGGGCTGAGGCACGAAGCCCGACATTCAACGGCAAAAGTTGGGCGCGAAATGTCGGGCTTCGCAGAATGCTCAGCCCGACCTACGCCACTCATTCGCTACGCGAGCAGGGTCGTGCTGGACGCGCGCGTCTCCGACACGACCGCCCTGCACCCGCCCGGGGAACGAGTTCCCCGGACCCCTTCCTTTTTGTGCATAAAAGAC
>CAMDPA010000489.1 GCA_945903565.1 Devosia equisanguinis
GCGCAAGGGCGCGGCCCGCACCGTGAAGGCGCTGATGAAGCTGATCGGCCGCCTCATCAAGACGTTTGCACCCGACGAGTGCGCGAACTACTTTCGCCACGCCGGATACGGGTAGCGACCCAGATCAGGTGGAAAATGCTCTAGCTCACGTCTCCGGTGACGAGATCGCAGCCCCTGGTCCGGTGAACAAGACCGTTATCGTAGACGACCAAAACGTAACACGCACGCCGCGCCGGCTGCCTGAACGCATTCAATCGCAGTTGTCGCAGAACAAAAACGCAGCTTACTTACCGGAATTATTCGTCAGCTATCGCCATCCCAACGACTCCCATATTGCACCCGCCGCATTTCGATCCGCGATGAAATGGAATGATTTTACACGCAGCGACCTCTCTAGAATAAGCAAGAGTATTCCGCCTGAGCGCGAACATCTCGCAATTATTATATTGGCGCACAATTCACGCAGCGGCAGCGATAGCATTAGCCCTACAGGAGCGACCAGAAATAATCGGAATCCTATTTTTCACGACCAAGAAAATCATGCATCTTTACTTCAACCAACAATCGTGCGCGAAAGCCTCTTTGCCGACTTGTCTTTGCAGACTTATTCTACAATGCCGACCTCTACGGCATTGAATTCTACTACCGTTGCGGTCACTAAACACGTCTCGACAGACTTCAAACCACGCTTACTTGGGCGAGAACTCCACCCCAAAGAGTCACAACCGAAAGGTATGGTTTGCAGAATCGGCAACATCAATTTGGATTGCGGCAGCTATTTATTGCAATAGATTTATTACAATAAATTTATCGATGCCGAACGAAACTGGGCGCCCACTCGTGGCGCAGGACTATCGCGTATAAACCGTAGGTCGGGCTGAGGCCGGCCATTCTGCCGGTCGAAGCCCGACACATCGCTCAAAAATGTCGGGCTTCGCGCAAAAGGCGCTCAGCACCGACCGACCAGCGCACGTGATATTCGATTGCCCTGCCTTCTGGCGCACTCTTTCGTTTTACATCGATAGTAAGAGCAGAGTGGCGGCAGAGGATAACTTGCCGCCACCCACCCATCAGAATGCTCGAGCTAGAACGCCGGCCCGAACTTGTTCGACCGTGGGAACCCCTTCGGCGCAATCCGTCCGGCCTGCGAGCGCTGGCCAGCCCAATCGCTGACCTCGCCCCACGGCAGCGTGAACAAGCGACCGGCCGCATCGAGCCAGGTCAGCCCTTCCTTGCGAATGAACGGACGCGCATCGATCAGCACACCGTCCTTGATCCGCTGCAGAATGACGCCCTTGCCGCGCGTCATCTCGTTGACCTCCTCCAGCGGGAAGATCAGCATTTTCCGGTTGTCGCCGATCGTCGCCAGATAATCCGTTCCTGGCGGAATGGGAACGCAGACCTTTGCCTCGTCGGGCCCATCGACATTCAGCACCTGCTTGCCCTTGCGAGTAGAAGCCAGCACCTCGTCCTCCGGCACGACGAAACCGTGGCCTGCCGTCGACGCGATCAGCAGCTTGCGGCCGGGCTCGTGCACGAACACCTCGACGAAATCGGTGTTCTCCTCCATGTCGATCATGATGCGCACGGGTTCGCCGTGGCCACGCCCACCGGGAAGCTGGTTGGCCTCCAGTGTGTAGAACTTGCCGTTGGTCGCGAAGATGATCAGCTTGTCCGTCGTTTGCGCGTGGATGATCCGCTTCAGCTCGTCGCCCTGTTTGAATTCGAGCTTCGACGCATCTTCCAGGTGGCCCTTCATCGCGCGGATCCAGCCCTTTTCGGACAGGATCACCGTGATCGGCTCCTTCTCGACGAACGCCTGCTCCAGATCGACATCGATGACCGGCGCGTCGGCAATCAGGCTGCGGCGTTTGCCCAGTTCCGTCTTCTTCGAATATTTTTCCTTAACCTCGCGGATTTCGACCGAGATGCGCTCCCACTTCTGTTCCTCGGAAGCGAGCATCGAGGCCAGCGCGCGCTGCTCCTTCGACAGGCGATCGTGCTCGCCCTTGATCTCCATCTCTTCGAGCCGGGACAACGACCGCAGTCTCAGGTTCAGGATCGCTTCGGCCTGCACCTCGGACAGTTTGAACGCCGCGATCAGCTTCTGCTTCGGTTCGTCCTCAAACCGGATGATGCGGATGACTTCATCGAGATTGAGGAACGCGATCAAGTAGCCGTCGAGCACTTCGAGGCGGTGCGCGATCTTCTTGAGGCGGAACTCGGAACGCCGCACCAGCACTTCGATGCGATGCTCGAGCCACTGCCACAGCACGTCCTTGAGTCCGAGCACGTTGGGGATCTGCCCGCCCGACAACACGTTCATGTTGAGGCCGAAACGGATCTCGAGCTCGGACAGCCTGAACAGGCTCTCCATCATCAAGACGGGATCGACCATCTTCGTCTTGGGCTCGATCACCAGCCGCACATGCTCAGCCGACTCGTCGCGGACATCGCCGACGAGCGGGAGCTTTTTCTCCCCGATCAGCTCGGCGATTCGCTCGTAAAGCTTGGCCTTCTGCACCTGATAGGGGATCTGTGTGATGACGATCTGCCACGCGCCGCGGCTCGTCTCCTCCTTTTCCCATTTGGCGCGCAAGCGGAAGCCGCCGCGCCCCGTGCGATAGGATTCGATGATCGAATCGCGCGGCTCGACGATCACGCCACCGGTCGGGAAGTCCGGCGCCGGCACGAATTCGACGAGCTTTTCGACCGTGGCGTTAGGATGCTTGATGAGGTGCAGCGCCGCGTTGCACAGCTCCTCGAGATTGTGCGGCGGGATGTTGGTCGCCATGCCCACGGCGATGCCCGACGAGCCGTTCGCCAGCAGGTTCGGGATCGCCGACGGCAGCACACTCGGCTCGTGCTCCTCGCCGTTGAAGGTGGCGCGGAAGTCGACCGTCTCCTCGTCGATGCCGGCGAGCAGGCTGGCCGCCGTCTCCGTTAGCCGCGCCTCGGTGTAGCGGTAGGCCGCCGCGTTATCGCCGTCGATGTTGCCGAAGTTGCCCTGGCCGTCGATCAGCGGATAGCGGACCGCGAAGTCCTGCGCGAGGCGGACCAGCGCATCGTAGACGGCCTGATCGCCGTGCGGATGGTACTTACCGATCACGTCGCCGACGACGCGGGCGCACTTTTTGTAGGCGTCGGACGGGTTCAGCCCCAGCACGCGCATCGCGTACAGAATGCGCCGATGCACGGGCTTCAAGCCGTCGCGCACGTCCGGCAGCGCGCGCCCCATGATGGTCGAGAGCGCATAGGAGAGATAGCGTTCCTCGAGCGCGTTCTGCAGCGTGATCTGCTCGATCGGGCCGGCGCCGGAGCCGCCCGGGGGAGGGGGAATCGGTTTCTGGGTCATGGGCAGGGGTTAGCGCGACGCGCGCCCCCCCTCAAGTGCGCCGATGCCACGGGATGCAGGTAACACACAGTTGCGTGACCGACTTATCCCCGGATTTCCCACGTCATAGTCGCCGGACAAGCCAAGTCCACCGGCGCCGCGAAGCGGAGCCGGGCGAGCAAACCAAGGAGCAGGGCGGCAAGGCCTCGAACAACAACAACGGGATGCGGCCTCCGCCGCCCCACTACGTACGACGGGGGTGGGCCCCCTTTACGGATCGCGGCACCACCATCCTCCGGCGCATCCGAAGATCCGGAGTTGGACGGGATTGTCGCCCCGTTCGGCAGTGATCCCCCAGAGGCAGCTGATGTCCCCTGGCGTATCCGGCACGCTCTCCCCGCTCCCATTCCCCCAGCTCGAGACTGGACCCTGACGACGCGGTGAGATGCGAGGACCTTAGCCCGGATCATGCACCAGGGCGATGGCGTTGACCACGGTGGCCGTTGGCGCGCGGCATCGTTCCGTCCGGCGTGACCGGATCGGCGCAGGTGAAATCGTCGTGCAACGCGTCAGGGGTTGATCTGCCTCGTTCGGCGGCTTGTC
>CAMDPA010000490.1 GCA_945903565.1 Devosia equisanguinis
CAGACGCGCAGCTTCCCGTCTGCTCTCTCCTTCCTCGACGAGCGCGACGGCCCGCACCCTGAGATCTTTCGAGTATCCCTTCGCCATCGCGATCCCCGCCGTTGCTGCCGGTGGAATCCGAATCTGATTTGCGCGTCCGAGGGAATCCACTGTAACTGTTTTGATTCACATCAAGTGGAAAGCGCTCTAGTTGCCACAGCCTGCCGTGCTGCGTCAGGCGCGCCTCGGAGATGGGCTCCACCTGTGTGATGTCTGGCGTGCGCGAGCCACCGCCGGGATGCCATCCACCGCCGTCGCCGAGTTTCACCGACGTAATGCAAATCGCAATCGTGTCGGCGTTCTTGAGGACGTATCCGCAGATCCGTGCTTTGCCGATACGGCTGGTATAGCGGCTGTGCGAACGTAGCTCACCCACACACTGGCGCCAGACGATATCGACGCGGAGCTTGTTGAGCAGCGCGCCATAGAGCCTGCGCTGGCCGATGTTCCATCTCGCCATCACGCTGAACAGATCGCCATACTGCGCCATGACGAGGATGTGCCAGGACATCGTGGGCTCCCGTGTACGCCAACGATTGAAGGAATAGCATTGGCTCGCGCCTGTATTCAAGGAAATCGCGTGACGGCAGAAATGCTCGCGGGCGCGATAAGGCTTGCGCAACAGTCACTTGCGCAACGTCATTCGATCAAGCCGTAGCGCGTTGGCGATGACCGATACCGATGACAGGCTCATCGCCACCGCTGCCAACATCGGCGACAGCAGAATGCCGAGCAGCGGATAGAGCACGCCTGCCGCGATCGGTACGCCGAGCGCGTTGTATCCGAACGCGAAGGCGAGGTTCTGGCGGATGTTGGCGAGCGTCATCTGCGCGAGCCGGTGGGCACGCGCGAGGCCGGCGAGATCACCCTTCGGCAGCGTCAGGCCCGCTCCCTCGATGGCGATCTCCGAGCCGGTGCCCATGGCGATACCGACATCGGCTGTGGCAAGTGCAGGCGCATCGTTGACGCCGTCGCCCGCGAACGCGACGACCTTGCCGCGCGCCTTTAATTCGGAGACGAGGCGCGCCTTGTCGGCCGGCATCTGCTCGGCATGGACTTCGGTCAGCCCCAACTCTTGCGCCACGTACTGTGCCGTCTCGCGGCGGTCGCCGGTCGCCATGATGACGTCGATGCCGCGTGCACGCAGTGCCGCCAATGCGGGCGCGGCGCTCGGCTTGATCGTGTCGGCGACGGCCAGCATGCCCGCGAGCTTGCCGTTGATCGCGGCAAACAGAATCGACTTGCCTTGCGTGGCCAGCCGGTTGGCGTCTGCTTCGATCGCGTCGAGCGGGAGCCCAAGGCGCTGCATCATCCGGCGATTGCCCAATGCCACGTCCTGGCCGGCCGCGATTCCGGTCGCGCCTTCGCCCGTGATGGCCGTGAATGCTTCCGGCTTCAGCAGTGCGATCTTGCGCTCGCGGGCGCCTGCGATCACGGCGGCGGCGATGGGATGTTCGCTGCCGCGTTCGAGACTGCCTGCGAGGCGCACGAGCATCTTGGCGTCGAAACCGGGGGCTGGAACCACGTCGGTCAGGACAGGTTTGCCTTCGGTCAGCGTGCCCGTCTTGTCGACGACGAGGGTGTCGATGCCGGCCAGTCGCTCCAGTGCGGCGGCATCCTTGACCAGCACACCTTCGCGCGCGCCTCTCCCGGTTGCGACCATGATCGACATCGGCGTGGCCAGACCCAGGGCGCACGGACACGCAACGATCAGCACCGAGACGGCAGCTACGATCGCATAAGCGAGGCGGGGCGACGGCCCGAATGTCATCCACGCCAGGAACGCGAGCACGGCGATGGCCACCACGGCAGGCACGAACCACGCTGCGATCTTGTCCGCCAACCCTTGGATCGGCGCGCGGCTGCGCTGCGCCTCCCCGACCATGCGGACGATCTGCGCGAGCACCGTTTCCGCGCCGACCTTGCGGGCCTCCATCACGAAGCTGCCGGTCGTATTGCGCGTGCCGCCGGTAACGAGCGCGTCGCGGGCCTTTTCGACCGGCATTGGCTCGCCCGTCAGCAGCGCTTCGTCGACGGCTGATGCGCCTTCGGTCACGATGCCGTCGACAGGGATGGTGTCGCCGGGACGCACGCGCAGCTTGTCGCCCGGCACGATCTCGTCGAGCGGTGTCTCGGTTTCGCGGCCATCGCTGGCGATGCGCCAGGCCGTCTTGGGTGCGAGACGCATCAGGGCGCGCAGTGCATCGCCGGTGCGCTCGCGCGCCTTCAGTTCCATCACCTGTCCCGCGAGCACCAGCACGATGATGACGGCGGCCGCCTCGTAGTAGACGCCGACCACGCCGCCATGGCCCTTCAGTTCGGAGGGAAACAACTGCGGCGCCAGCGTCGCGACGAGACTGTAAAGGAACGCCGCCCCGACACCCAGGCCGATCAACGTCCACATGTTGGGGCTGCGGTTGCCGATCGACTGCCACCCGCGCACCATGAATGGCCAGCCGCACCACAACACGACGGGTGTCGCCAACACGAGTTCGAGAAGCTGTCCCGTGCGTGGCGCAATCCAACTATGGATCGGCAGCCCCACATGGCCGCCCATCGCGAGGATCGCCGGCGGCAGCGTGAGCACCGTGCCGATCACCAGCCGGCGCATGAAGTCGGTCAACTCAGGCGAAGGTCCAGCTTCGGCTGATGGCATCATCGGCTCGAGCGCCATGCCGCACTTGGGGCATGTGCCGGGGCCGTCCTGCACGATCTCGGGGTCCATCGGGCAGGTATATTTCACGCCCGCGGGCTGGGCCTTCGACAGTGCCGCCTCGGCCGCGGCCTTGCGCTCGGGTTCGAGATAGCGCGGGGGATCATCGGCGAAGCGTGATTGGCAACGCGGATTGCAGAAATAATAGGTTTGCCCGGCGTGATCGTGCGTGTGCTTGGCCGTGGCGATTTGCACGGTCATGCCACAGACCGGATCGAGCGCGGTGCCGGCTATGGCGGTTTGGCTGTCGGTCAAAGACATCGGCGAGGCTCCGCGGGCGTCCTTCAAATAACCCGATTGGCGCCCGCCAGGACATGACGCGAGCGCGAGTAGAAGTCGCGGCGGATCAGGATCACCAGCACCCACGTCGTGGCGATGACGAACACGACAGGGTGGAAAATCCACGTCATCGCCGCGATCGCATAGTAGAATGCGCGCAGGCCGCGGTTGGTATGATCTGCCGCAATGCCGATCAGAGACGAGACGGCATCTGCGTGAACCTCGCATTCGGCGCGGTTTTCTGCACTAGCCTGTGGCGTCGCCCCTATCATGATCCCGCAATAGTGCGACAGCCTGAACCCCCAGGCGAACTTGAAGAACGCATACACGAACACGCCGATCAGTAGCAGTAGCTTCAGATCGAAAATTGCCCCATCTGTTCGAGCGACCAGCGGAAGCTTCTCGATCACAGCCTGCATCTTGTCACCGGCCCCCAGCAGCGAAACGATTGCACCGATCGCGATGGCGGAAGTCGAAGCAAAAAACGCGTTCCCCTGGCCAAGCTGCTGCATCAGCATCGAATCCGACATCCGGTTCTCGCGCAGCGCCATGTTGCGCATCCACGCGACGCGATGGCGCTGCACGGCGCCGGCGATGCTGCGCTGCTCGAACCAGGCAAACCGCGACAGGTTCTGGTAACCGATGAAGGTGACCGCGAACCACGCCACGGCGAGGGCATCGAGGAGCGACAACGGCAGGCCGAAGAGTCCAGCGGATGATGTCAAGAGGTGGGCTCCGGCCGAAGTCGGGGATCGCGGGGCGCGAAGCCGGGTTATCGGGGGTGGGGGCGAAGACTGTCAAGGTGAGCGGACTGGCACGCAGGCCGGGGTGTGGCAGGGGGAAGCAGCAGGCTGTTGAGGAAGCCGCACACGCCACGTGGCCGATCCTGTGCTACTGGCAGAGCG